>JAQGOT010000242.1 GCA_028293465.1 Pedosphaera sp.
GGCCATAAATCAAATCACATCCTCCGCTCCCAACGCGATGCGAATCAGGTCCCAGGCGATGTGAACCAGGGTCGCGTGGACCTCCTGAATCCGGTGAATGCTGTAGGAGGGAACGATGAAACAGTAATCGGCCAGTTGCGGAAAACGTCCGCCGTCCTTGCCCGCCCATGCGATGGTTAACATTTCCTTCTTGCGCGCCTCTTCGAGGGCATAAATCAGGTTGGAGGATTTTCCACTGGTGCTGACTGCGAGCGCCATGTCGCCGGGACGGCCATGCAATCGCAGTTGGTTCACAAAAATGCGACTGGCATCGACGTCGTTGCTGATGGCGGTCATCGTGGCCACATCGGTCATCAGCGGAATTACTGGAAAAGCTGGACGCTTCTCAATGATCGGGTGGGTGAATTCGACGCTGAAATGCAGCGCGTCACAGAGACTGCCGCCGTTGCCCATGACCAAAAGTTTGTTGCCTTGCTGAAAGCGTCGGGCCATGTCCCCGGCCATCGCCTCAATCTGGTCGGCGTATTCATTGAAGAATTTCTGCTTCATCTCCACACTTTCGGCGCATTTGCGGAGAATCTTGTCGCGTTGGGTTTCGACCGGTGTAGTCAGGGTGGTTGCGCTCATGGTGAAACCAGCTCCCGGGCCTGGCTCTGTTTGGATTCCTTCTGGAGTTGCAGATGGCGGCCATAGGCATGATAGGCGGCGCACGCGCCCTCGGCCGAAACCATCGTCGCCCCGAGGGGATGCAATGGGGTGCATTCCTTGCCGAAAGCCGGACAGTCATGGGGCTTCTTCACACCCTTCAGCACCTGCCCGCTGATGCAGAGGGGCGATTCCTGGGTATCGATTTCCCGGATTTCAAACAGCCTTTCCGCGTCATGGTCGCGGAATTCGTAACGCAGCTTGTAGCCACTCTTGGGGATTGAACCGACCCCGCGCCATTTGCGGTCGCACACCTCGAAGACCTGGTTCATAAGATCCTGCGCGACGCGGTTGCCGTCTCGATTCACCACGCGGCCATACTGATTCTCCACCGTCGCCCGCCCTGCTTCGAGTTGGCGGATCGTCATCAACACCCCTTCCAGGAGGTCGATGGGCTCGAAACCGGTGATGACGATCGGCACATGATAACGGGCGGCGATCGGCTCGTATTCGTGAAAGCCGACCACCGTGCAGACATGGCCAGGCCCCAGGAAACCCTGCACCCGGTTGAGCGGCGATTGCAAAATGGAAGCCATGGCGGGCGGCACGAGCACGTGCGAGACTAGGATGGAAAAATTCGTTATCCCCTGACGCCGGGCCTGCCAGACTGACATGGCGTTGGCGGGCGCGGTGGTTTCGAAACCGATGGCGAAAAAGACCACTTTCCTGCCGGGATTTGCACGCGCGATTTTCAGACAATCGATGGGTGAATAGACGATCCGGATGTCGGCTCCGCGCGACTTGAGGATGAGCAGGTCGGCTGTCGAGCCGGGCACGCGCAGCATGTCGCCGAATGAACAAAAGATGACGTCGGGCCGGCTCGCGATGGCATGGGCCTTGTCGATCATCTCCAACGACGTGACGCAGACGGGGCAGCCCGGGCCATGGACAAGTTCGACCTCGGGCGGCAGCAGATTGTCGAGTCCATATTTGACGATGGTGTGGGTCTGCCCGCCGCACACCTCCATCAACACCCAGGGTTTGGTGAGGACGCGGCGAATTTCCGATACCAGTCTTTGCGCCATCGCTTCGTTGCGATATTCATCGAGGTATTTCATGGGTGGGCTCCTATGGTTTCCTGATCAGGTGGTCGGGGCGGACTGACCTCGGAATCTTGCAATTCGCCCAGTTGCTGCATGGCTTCGAGGGCCTTGTAGGTGCGGATCGCTTCGGCTTCATCGATCCGGCCCAGTGCAAAACCGACATGTACCAGGACATAATCCCCCAACTCAACCTCCGGGGTATATTCCAGGCAGACTTGTTTGACGATGCCGCCAAAATTCGCTTTGGCCATCCTTACGCCCTGCGGGTCGTTTTCGATTTCAATGACTTTTCCCGGAATCGCCAGACACATATTATTTGTTTCCTATTTGAACGTTGGCACCGCCAAGTACCGGCACCGCTGTGCGGTTGCTCTCATCCTTGGAGCGGTGGACGCGCAGTGCGGCCATCACCTGGCCAAGGGCGATCCCGCCGTCGTTGGGCGGCACCTGGCGGTGCCAACAAGGCCGGAAGCCTTCCTCCCGCAATCGTCGCACGGTCCGCGCCGTGAGATACTTGTTTTGAAAACATCCGCCCGTCAAGGCGACCAGCGGGTTGCCAATTCTTCGGCTGATGTTTACGATCACTTCGGCGAGCGTGTTGTGGAACCGGGCCGCGACGGCGCCGCTGGTTTGCCCGCGCTGAAGCTCCGCCAACACGGCGAGGAACATGGGTTGCCAATCCACAACCGCAGGCCCGTTTCCCCGCACGTCGAAGGGATAAGCATCCTCAATTCCCTGCTCAACGACGAACTCCAACTCCATGGCGGCCTGCCCTTCGAAACCGTTATCATGTCGCAAACCGACCAGGGAGGCCACCGCATCGAACAGCCGGCCAACGCTGGAGGTGACGGGAGAGTTAATTTCCTTTTTTAACATCTGTTGCAACGTGGCGAGCTCGGTCCCGCAGAAGTTCCACGGCAGCCGCAGATCCCGATGGCCGAACAACCGGTCACCAAAAATCTCATACAACACGCCCAAGGCGCTTCGTCGCGGTTGCCGGATGGCCGTTTCCCCGCCCGGCAACTTGAAGGTACGGAAGTGCGCCACCCGACGGAACGAGGTTTCATCCACCAGCAGAAATTCGCCGCCCCAAATCGTGCGGTCAGCGCCCCAGCCCGTGCCGTCCCAGGCGACTCCGAGGACCGGCGCCGCCAATTCATTTTCCGCCATGCAAGCCAGGACGTGGGCGTAATGATGTTGCACGGGCACAATCGGCACGCCAGCCTGGCGCGCGAATAGGGAGGAGAGATAGTCCGGATGTGAATCGCAGGCGATGCAGTCAGGGGCGACCTCATACAAGCGTTGCAAGTCCGCCGTGACCTTGCGGAAGACAGAGCAGGCCTCCTTCGTCTCCAGATCGCCAATGTGCTGGCTGATGAAAACCTCGTGGCCGACACTCAGCGCCACGGAATTTTTAAGATGAGCACCAACCGCGAGGACGCGGGGCAGCGGCTCGTTGAAATGCACCGGCAGCGGGGCGTAACCGCGCGATCGTCGCAGCACGAGTTCGCGCCCGAGCATCACCCGCACCACGGAGTCATCGACGTGGCGCACAATGGGGCGGTTGTGGACGAGAAAGAGATCGGCGATGCCATGCAACCGCTCCCGCGCTTCCTGCTCGTCGATGCAGATTGGCTCGTCGGCCAGATTGCCGCTGGTGGCCACGATTGGGAAACCTATTGCGCGCAGGAGCAGATGGTGCAAGGGCGTGCAGGGCAGCATCACGCCGAAAGTGGCCTGTCGCGGGGCAACCGATGGGGCGATGGCGCCGTGGTCCCTCCGCGCGGGCGCTGCAGGATGTTCGGATTGCCGGTCCAGCAGGACGATAGGGCATTCCGGCGACAACAGCAGACGCGCCTCAAGCTCGGAGACCCGGCAATGAAGCCGGATTAATTCCAACGAGGGATACATCAAGGCGAGCGGTTTTTCCTCGCGGCGCTTGCGCTCGCGCAGGCGCAAGACAGCCTCTTCCGAGCGGGCATCCACCATCAACTGGAAGCCGCCCAAACCTTTCAAGGCAAGAATCCCGCCTCGGCGGATGGTCTCCGCCGCTTGTCGCAAGGCGTTGTCACCCCCGGTGACGAACCGGCCCGCGGCATCCCATAGTTCCAGTTGCGGCCCGCACTTGGGACAGGCATTGGGCTGCGCGTGAAAGCGGCGGTTGTGCGGGTCATGATATTCCGCCTCACACTCAGGGCACATCGCGAATTGCTTCATGGATGTGTTCGGGCGGTCATAGGGCAGTGCCTCAAGGATCGTGAAACGGGGGCCGCAATGGGTGCAATTGGTAAAGGGATATAAATAACGACGGTCTTGCGGGTCGCAGATCTCACGCAAGCAATCCGCGCAGGTGGCGAGATCGGGTAAAATCAATGCCGTTTTGTCACCCCCCTCAGCGCTATCGAGGATTTGGAAGCCGACCTGGCCGACGCAATCGAGCCGGGCGCAATCAAGACTTTGGATCAGCGCGCGCGGCGGCCTTTCCTTTTTAATACGAAGCAGAAATTGATCGAGTACCGGCCGCTCACCCTCCACTTCAATCTGCACGCCCTGGGGTGAATTCAACACCCAACCGTGAAGCCCAAGCTCCGTCGCCAACCGGTAAACGAACGGGCGAAAGCCCACCCCCTGCACCGCGCCGCGCACCCTAATTTTTGCCCGTTCACAGTTCATTTGTTGAAAAGGCCATCCACAAAACCGATTTGATAAACCAGAAAAAGCCCGAACCCCACGCTCAGGAAGCCTGCGGCGAAGCCGAGGCGGCTGTGGAAAGCAGCCGATCGCCGCGCTGTATATCCGAAGGGCAGGGCGATGGCAGCCGTGATGAGCATCATCCCGCCGATGGTTCC
>JAQGOT010000250.1 GCA_028293465.1 Pedosphaera sp.
GCCAACGTCTGGGCGGTCTCCTGAAATACGGTGTCGTTCAGCGTGGTGAGCGCTTGCAACGGCGTGTCGGACATGACGCGCCTCACACACGCGGTGTCGGCATTCGGTGCGTCGAAAATGGAGAGACCGGGGTAGGGCACCGAGCGTTTCCAGAAGGTGTAAAGACCGCGACGATAGCGATCCTCGCCCGTGCTGGTTTCCCATTTCATCGGCGCACCGTAAGCCAGGTTCAGCACGCCATCCGGGATGGGTGGATAAACGCTGGGACCGCCGACCTTGGAACTGAGCAGACCGCTGGCAGACAGCGCGATGTCCCGAACCACTTCCGCTTCCACCCGGAACCGCGGGCCGCGGGCAAGCAGGCGATTATATTGATCCAGGGCGTACATTTCGGGAGTGACCTTGGAGGATTGGCGGTAAGTCGCCGATTCCACGATCAAGCGGTGCATGGCTTTCATGCTCCAGCCGCGTTCCATGAATTCACACGCCAGCCAATCGAGCAATTCCGGATGTGAGGGTTTGTCGCCTTGTGTGCCGAAGTCCTCCGCCGTGATCACGATGCCCCGCCCGAAATAGGACTGCCAGAATCGATTCACAATCACGCGCGCCGTCAACGGGTTTTTCCCATCCACCAACCATTTGGCGAGGGTGAGGCGGTTTTGCGGCGCGCCCTCGGGCAAAGGCGGCAGGAAGGCGGGGACGCCCGGCGAAACTTTTTCCAGCGGGCTGCGAAAGTCGCCGCGTTTGAAAATGTGGGTCTCACGCAGTTCCTGTCGCGGGGCCAGCACCATGGTGGTGTCCGCTTGCGGCCAGCCGTTCATCAACTCGGCGATTTGTTTGTTGGCCGCTTCGCATTTGTCATCGAGGGTCCGGTAAAAGCTGAAGACCTCCCGCTTTTGCGAGGGCGTGCGCTGGTCAGCCGGCAAGGCCATGAGTTGTCGAAGGTGCTTCGAGAGCGGGTCCACGCGGATGGGATGCTCGGCTTGCGAGGTGGCGGAAAGTCGGAAGCGTCCGAGGGTATGTTCGCTGCCGAAGAGTTGCTTGAGGGTGAACACCAACGTCGTGCCTTCGTCGAGGTGCACATTCTGCTTGGTTTCAAACACGGCTTTGCGGTCCTGGTTGACCCCGCCCGGCCCACCATCAATCGCCCAACCATGCTTGGCGTCGGCTTTGCCATCGATCGCATCCTCGACGGAAAAACCGGGCTGGGAGAAATCGGCGGTGGCGTTGCGCAAAACAATATGGTTGGTGGTGTGGCTGTCCGGCGAGATGGCGTCCACGCTGAATTCGGTCAGCACAAAATTACCGTGTCCGACGCGGCCGGGGCCGTTATGGGGAAGATTCGGATCGGTCAACGCTTCCAAACGAAACGCGGTGATGTCCTTGAGCTCCGTCTTGGCGGTCACGGTGTAAGTCGAGAAGGGCGGACTGGACGCGGTGGCGAGCAGGGATTGATCGCTCAGTTTGGTGAACTTGGTGCCCACGGCGCCGTAATACGCGCCAGGATCCAGCACCTTCCAATTCACCACTTCCTCCCGCATCTGTTCTTCCCAGTCCGCTTGTCGCGCTCCGATGCCCGAATCCTTCGCGAGCAAATCATCCTCAATCCGCCCCACCTGGCTCAGAATGTCCGCCCGCTTGATTTGTTGCGCGTGGGTTGGCACTTCCAGCAGCGGTTCGTCGTCGTTGTTCAGGAAGGCCAGGAACTGGTAATACTCCTGGTGCGAGATGGGATCGTATTTGTGCGTGTGGCATTGGGCGCAGTTGATGGTCAGCCCGAGGAACGCCTTGCCGGTGGTTTCCACGCGGTTGACGATGGCCGCCACCCGGAACTCTTCCGGGTCAACGCCGCCTTCCTCGTTGATCATCGAATTGCGCTGGAACCCGGTGGCCACCCGCTGCTCCAACGTCGCGTTCGGGAGCAGGTCGCCGGCGAGCTGTTCGATGGTAAATTCATCGAACGGCAGATCGCGATTGAAGGCGTTGATCACCCAGTCGCGATAAGGATACATGGAGCGCGGCAAATCCTTTTCATAGCCGTTCGTGTCCGCATACCGCGCGGCATCAAGCCTATGCCGGCCCCAGCGTTCCCCGTAATGCGGCGATTCGAGCAGGCGATCCACCAGCTTCTGGTAGGCGTTCGGGCTGCGGTCCGCGAGGAACGCATCCACTTCCTTG
Organism: Pedosphaera sp.; assembly: GCA_028293465.1. GTDB lineage: Bacteria > Verrucomicrobiota > Verrucomicrobiia > Limisphaerales > Pedosphaeraceae > JAQGOT01. The sequence goes on from JAQGOT010000250.1 coordinate 2,179, forward strand.
ATTGATGGCGGCAGGCCGGTCAGGTCGAGGCTCAAGCGGCGGATCAACGTAATGCGGTCCGCTTCGGGCGAAGGATGCAGCTTTTCTTTTTCCAACCGGGCCAACACAAACCTGTCGATGGCGTTGCGAACCCACTTCTTATCCTTCACCGGCGGCAGCGCGGCCCGGACGGGCGCTTTAAATGCCCAGTGATTTCGCTTGTCCGTGTAGCTTGCGGGATCAAGTCCATCCGGCCACTTCGCCCCCTGATCAATCCAGGCCCGCAACAACCCGATCTGTTCGCTCGTGAGCCGCTCGCCCTTTGGGGGCATGACCATGTCCGGGTTCACGCCGGCCACCAATTGGATCATCTCGCTCTCCGCACTCTTCCCGGCAATAATGGCCGGACCATGCTCTCCGCTTCTAAAGGCAATAGCCTTCACGTCCCAACGGAGATCCGCCTTCTGGCGAGCCGGCCCGTGGCACGAATAGCAGTTCTTGGCGAGCATGGGCTGGATGTCCCTCGCGAAATCAACCGTCGCGGTCGAAGCGGGCGGCAGCTTGACGACATCCGCCGCAATCACGGTTACCGCTGATTGCGCCACCATCAAGATGCCTGCAGCGACCAAGAGTCGTATCTCTCGCTTTGTGGAGGCGATCTGCGGCCAGCGGACGATTTTACTCAGGCGACCGTGCTTCATTTGGAATGGTATGAAAAGGCATCAGCGCTCATTTTGCCAGCAGCTAATTCTCGCTTTGCGGAATCCGTACAGGGCGGCATACGAGGTCCGGCGGAGGCCATATTTTATTGACGAATAAGAAGGACTATTATTCAGATTTTGGACCGCCACAAGAGATTACCGACGGTTCGGCGTCGGCTGAGCCTGGCCACCCGAAAGGCTGAGCAATCGAAGGAAAGCCCTTACAAACTGCTGCAATACCCACCTTGTCGTAGGAGACGAGACTCAAATATTTCTTGGCCCTTGAATAAACCGTCAAACTCTCCCAACGCCTGCCCCCACCACGTCAACAGGCTGCTAAACGTCCCCGATCCACTTGCGGTCATCCCACACCGCCTTGAGCGACGTGAGGTTGCGGCGGTCGAATACGTTCTTGGCGGCGGCGATCAGCTTGCCCTTTTTGACGTTCTGATAAGCATCACTGGCGCTGATGGCCACGAACTGCATCACACTCGGGTCGCGGTAACAATCGATCATGCAGCGCGTGCAACCGTCGCGGATCAGCTTCGATTGGTCAAAATCGTAAATGTTGCACATGGGCGTTTCCCAAGCGTGGCAACGGTAGAGATTCAAATTCCAATCCAGGTAAAAATACTTGTGACCGCCGAGGCAGCCGAACTTCTCCGGTTCCTTGCGGAGATGACGCTGCATTTCCGAGAGCGACTCGGCCGGGTTGACCACCGGGAAACCGCTGCGCGCCTTCATCTGCTTGATCTTCTCGAACACGCCGATCAACTCTTCGGTTTTATAACTCACCAGGCTCGAGTCGCTGAAGCTGAGATAACTGGAGGCCAGCGAGGTCAGCGGATAGCTGAACGTGCAACTCGTGAAACCGAGCGTCTTGAGAAAATCCGGCAGCTTGTCGTAATCATCGATCAACTTGCTCGCGGTGACGCTGGCAGTGGTTTGAATGCCCAGTTCCGCGAACACCTCGTTCGCGTGCTTGATCTTGCGGCAGACGTCCGGCAAACCACGGTTCTTCTCGTGCTTCGTGACTTCGTGCGAATCGATCGACATGATGACGCTGCTCAAGCCGTCGCTGGCGAGATCGCGCATGTTCTGTTCCGTCCAGAGCGAGCCGTTGGTGCAGATCATCGGGTGAATGCCCGATTGTGCCGCATAGCGGACCATGGCGCGGAGATCCTTATGGATGAGCGGTTCGCCCCCCACAAAGAGCATGTAGCCGATGTGATTCTTCACCGAGATGTCGATGACATCCTTCGCTTCCTTGAGCGTGACGCTCCGGCGCTGCTTGGGATCGAACTTGTCCACCGCGAAGCCGCAAAAGTCGCACTTGGCGTTGCAGAGATTGGTGATGGCAAACTGGAGATAACCCGGGCCACCATGTTCCAACACCTCGCCAAAGAGTTTCCACGCGCTCTTCTTGGGCTTCACCACCGGACGCGAAAAATCGGTTGCGGGTTGCCCCGCAGGATTCGGGGCAGGGGACTCAGGCTTGTTCAAAGTGGCTGTGCTCATGCAGTAAATTGTGCATCATCATTGTGCTGGGAAACGATGGGTCAGGCAACCATTTCTTTACCCTATAGCATTCAGGGCCGGCCGGCAACCGATACCCGCCGTGCCATGGCACCGGGGCGCAGTCGCGCACGGCCCGGAGCGCCGACTTCCAGTCGGCTTAACGCGTGGCGAACCTACCGATGACCTGCGAACTCGAGCCATCCAAGCCGGCTGCAAGCCGGTGCTCCGACGGCTCGGGGGCAGTGCGCGGCTGCGCCCCATGGCACCCCAGGCCGGCGTCACCGTCCCGAATCATCCCCGCCGCAGTTGGACCAACGCCTTCCCCGGAGTGCGGACGTCCCCGGCCGCAGGAGCATGCGCCCGCCCATCGCCCAAGGACAACCCCCCAAGCCCAAGAACGCGCAAGCCCTCGGACTTGGGTCATTGGTCCTTGGGAATTGGTCATTTTTCGACAGCACTCCTCGCACTCACCCACTTACCGACCTACCCACCAGCCCCCTTCCCTCTCTCTCTAGGGTGTTTTTAACCGTTACACCGTTACAACCCTTGAAAACATTGATCAAAAGTGAATTTTAACCGTTACATTGACCGTTACAAACCGTTACACGGATCGTTACAATCGTTACAAACACTGCGGCTGGCCTTCCCACTCACCCAGTCACCGGCTTACCCGCTTTCCCCGGGGTGGCCGTGTGCTAACACCTTGATCATTGGACATTTTTCCTCACCAAGGGCGCCACTTGGCCGCCGAGCAGTTCAATGCCACGCAGCGCCTTGGGATGTGGGAGCGTCCCCGGGCTCATCTGGACATTCAGCCGGGAAATCCCACCAAGCGCTTTATTGAGGTAAAGGATTTTTTCAGCCACCGCGCTGGCATCGCCGATAATCAGCGCACCCGTGGGACCGAGCAAAGCGTCGTAATGGGCACGACGCGTGGGTGGCCAGCCTCGTTCCTTGCCGATCTCCGTGAACATTCGCGCATAGCCGGGATAAAAATCATCCGCCGCCTGGGCGGTGGTGTCGGCCACATAACCGAGGGCATGGACGCCGACCTTCAAACTCTCGGGCGGGTGACCTGCCCGACGTCCTGTTTCACGGTAGAGATCGATCAGCGGGCGAAATCGGTGCGGTTCACCACCAATGATGGCCACCATCAGGGGCAGACCGAGCGTGCCAGCGCGGACGAATGAGGCGGGTGTTCCACCCACTCCAATCCAGACCGGCAGCGGATTCTGCAAAGGGCGGGGATATACCGCCTGTCCGGTCAAGGCTGGGCGATGTTTTCCCGACCAGCGAACGTTCAGATCCTGCCGGATTTTCAGCAGCAGATCGAGCTTCTCAGAAAAGAGCGAGTCATAATCCTCAAGGTCGAGACCGAAGAGCGGATACGCCTCGGTGAAAGAGCCCCGGCCCGCCACGATTTCCGCCCGGCCCTTGGAGATCAGGTCCAGGGTGGCAAACTCCTGGAACACTCGCACCGGATCAGCGGCGCTGAGCACCGTCACGGCGCTGGATAACCGAATCCGCTTGGTCCGCGCCGCCGCCGCCGCAAGGAGAACAACGGGAGCCGAGTCGAGAAACTCCTCCCGATGATGTTCGCCGATGCCAAAGACATCCAGGCCCGCCCGGTCCGCCAGTTCAACCTCTTCGAGCAGGTTATGCAGACGTTCCGCCGGCGGGACCAAGGCCCCGGTGACCGGGTCTGCCAGCGTGGCCACAAAACTATCAATTCCAATCTCCATCTGGGTATCAAGCTACCTGATAGCCTTAACCAGCGCGAGCGCCAACTCGTCGCCCACCGCTCTCCAGCCGCAAATAAGTTTGTGCAACCAAGCCTGATGGGGCGAGCGTACCCGCGAGCCTTCCAGGTACGGAGTCCCGCCTTTCAGGCGGAGAAACGCGGGTTGCGTCACGAATCGGTTTTTTTTGCTGAAAACTGAAAACTTGAAACTTCAAACTACTTCCCACCCTCCCCGTGACGCCAGTCACCTTGCGCTGTCCAACCTGTTGTGCCACGACACCGCCGCCAAACCCCGGGCTTCACTTTGATTGAGTTAATGGTGGTCATTGCCATCATCGCCATTCTCGCCGCGCTGTTGTTGCCGGTGCTGTCCCGCGCCAAAGCTTCGGCCCGGCGGACGGATTGCATCAGCAATTTGCGCCAGCTCAGCCTCGGCATCCACCTCTATGCCGGGGATAACGGTGACACTTTGCCGGCCACGACGTATGTGAGCGGGGATGGTTTTGCCACCAATCACGCTGCAATTTTTTACAAGCAGCTCATGAAAAGTTATGTCGGCCTCCAAGGGGCGTCGTCGCCGCAAGATAAGCTGTTCGCCTGTCCGGCGGACGCCTTCTATTATGATTATCCCGGCATGGCGTACGAAGCCCGGAGTTTGCATGACCAATCCGATTCCGATTATTCGAGTTATGGATTTAACGGCGGCAACGGATACACCAATTCGCCGCCGCCTCCTTACCTGGGCGAGCCCTCCTTTCCGGGCGTCTTTGGCCGGAAACAAGCCTCGGTCAAAGACCCGGCCAAGACCCTGCTCCTGACCGATATATCGGCTTTGTTTTGTTGGTCCTGGCATCAACCGCAAAAAATGTCCCCGGGCCAATACGGCATCAACGACGCCAAAAACCTCGTTAGTTTTGTGGATGGCCACGTCGATTACATCAAAATTTATTGGAACTCCAGTTACCCCGACCTCACCTCCGCCTGCTACGACCCTCCCAGCGGCTACAATTATAAAAGAAGCGGAGATTGAGGCCCCTTCCACGGTGTAGGAATGCCGTGGGCGTGCTGCTGTGTAGCGGCGGCCATCCTTGGCTGCCAGTGAACGCGGCTTCCAGCCGCGTGTCCCTGTCTGGAAACAACATCACCGCCCCAACGGGGAGGGAGAACCCAGCCCGAAACCGAGCGACTCAGCGCGCGATGCCCCGGGATTTCGCCCTCCACCACCACCATTCTGCCGACCCCGTCGACGCGAGCCCGTGCTGCGGGAGAGCATCGTCCCCGATGGCTCTACCTTTTTGCTGCGTCGTCGATTCGCTTGAGCCATTGAATGGCTTTGGGGATGCCCTGCCTGATCATTGAATCATAGTGGTCGCCACTAGTGGCTGCGATGTAATCGACCGCCACGCCCTTGCGCACCAGGTCGTTCTTGAAGGCAATCACCGTGGCGGGTGAGACATTGCTGTCATCCAGCGCATGAAAAAGGAACAGCGGGCAGTGGAACTCGGAGACGCGATTCTTGGGAGCGGCCACGCGCAAAGTGCGCGCCATTCCGGGAACCATTTCGTCAAGTGTTTCGATCCATTTCGCTCCGAAACGTTCCTCGAAATCACAAACCGGCGCGTAGGCAACGCAGGCACGGACACGGTTGGTGGAGGACGCAATCTGCAGGGCAAGTGTGGCGGCAGAGCTGTGACCCGCCACGTAAACCCGGTCCCGGTCGATCTGTGGATACTTCGCTCGGGCGATGGCCAAGGCTTCAAACGCATCGTTAACGCCAAGTTGGGCATTTCGGAATGCCCGTATTGCGTCTCGCAGTTCTTTCGAATCGCTGGTCGCGGTGGTAGCCCCGCTGATATCAAACGACACCACCGCAAATCCCGCCTTTACATAGGGAATCTGTTCGGGGCGATCAGTTGGGCCCTTCAATCCGTGAATTAATGGGCTGCCCGCCGGCGGGACCAGGACGCACGCGAGG
>JAQGOT010000284.1 GCA_028293465.1 Pedosphaera sp.
AACTCCTTTTGAAGGACGATGCGGTCGGTTGACGATGACGGGCGGCTGAGGAGCCGAAATTAGAACTGGCCTTTCCACGTCTGCGGGAAAGGATCATCTAATCCTCGTTCAGCACGCGGAACCTTTATTCCGTGATGGATCTCTTCCATGTCGATTGCGACATGTTCTACTCCGACTAATCTAAATTTCTGTAATTCCATTTGGTGATTGCTGAGCCCCCCAAAGCGGGATCCATGCCAACGGCGCTAAAACCTCTAAAAACCGGGGATGAAGGCAATTTGACAGGTTGGCACCGGCTATGGGGGATATCCCCAATGCAGTATGCAATGAAAATTTTTGCAAGGTTGCACTTTGCAGGATGAAATCCGCTGTGGAAGCTGGGGAAATCTTTGCGGGGGTGGGGATCTCCAGATCGAAAGCTTGAGGACGCGGCTGCACGCGGCGGCGTGCCGAGGACATCCTCTTCAGCACCCACGGCCCAACCAGCCTGTGCGTCAACTTGCAGTCCCTACAACCTTGCGGCGTTCAGTTCCTGCAACACCGGCCGTAAAACTTTCCAAATATTTTCCGCCACAATTTTATGCCCCTCAGCATTGGGGTGAATATGGTCGGCCTGGTTTAGCTCCGGCCGGCCCCCGACCTCTGCCAGCAGAAATGGGATGAGCGCAGCGTGGTTGGCCGTGGCCAGGTCGGGAAAGATTTTCTGAAACGCCTGGTTATAATCCTCACCCATGTTTGGTGGCATCTGCATGCCGGCGACCACAACTTGCATCTGCGGATACTTTTGTTTTGCCCGGTCAATGATCGCTTGCAGATTGGTTCGGGTGGCGGCTGCGGGAATGCCGCGCAGCCCGTCGTTGCCCCCGAGTTCCAGCACGAGCACATCGATCCTCCGCTTGAGCAGCCAATCGATGCGCCGCAGTCCCCCGGCGGTGGTGTCACCGCTGACGCCCGCGTTGATAACCTTGAAGTTCAGCCCGGCGCTGTCGATCTTGTTTTGCAGTAGCGCGGGGAAGGCTTCGTTCGGATCCTGCCCCAAGCCCGCGGCCAAGCTATCACCCAGCACAACAATGGTCTTAGGCTCCGCCTGCACGCCACGCGGACCCGCAGCGCGGGCTGCCAGTCCCAGCACCCCGCAGGCCAGCAACACTGCCAAAGCAATCCATAAGCACCTCGGCACGGGAGTAATATGTGAAATCTTCATCAGCGAGCACACAGCTCACGATAAGCAACACGATGCCGCCGTAACTGTCAACCGGGCTCATTTCTTCTCGGGAATCGATTCGGAAATGCGAGCCTGTGGTTTGACGGGATGGTCTGGTCATGGAATAAAGGACTGGTGAGTTTGAACGCCATACTAGATGTACGAGGACTATCGAAGAGTTACCCCAACGGCGCGGGCACGCTGACGGTAGTGAAGGACATCAGTTTCTCGCTCGCGCCGGGCTCCACCTGCGCCATTCTCGGGCCCTCCGGCAGCGGCAAAACCACCTTGCTGGGCTTGTGCGCCGGCTTGGACCAGCCCACCTTGGGCGAAGTGCACCTGAACGGCACTCACCTCGGCGCTCTGGATGAGGACGGACGGGCCCGGGTGCGCAGCGAGGTGGTCGGTTTCGTGTTTCAGAACTTCCAGCTTATCCCCACGCTCACCGCCCTTGAGAACGTGACGGTGCCCCTGGAGTTGCGCGGCGAGAACCACGCGGGCGACGAGGCCGTCAGCCTGCTCCGGCGGGTCGGCCTGGGCGAGCGCCTCTCGCATTACCCGACGCAACTCTCCGGCGGCGAACAGCAGCGGGTGGCGTTGGCGCGGGCGTTCATCAACCGCCCGAAAATCCTTTTCGCCGATGAGCCCACCGGCAACCTCGATGCCGAGACCGGGCAAATGGTCATCCACAATCTGTTCGCCTTGAATGCGGAGGCGGGCACCACGCTGGTGCTGGTCACCCATGATACGGAACTCGCCAAACGCACCCAGCGCATCATCCGGCTCAAAGGCGGCGTGGTCGTTGAGGGTGCATAGACGCCATGCCTGAGTCACCGCCAACTCAAGTCGCGCGGCCCGCTCGCGGTTTCTTCGCCCATCTGCTCTCCGCCTGGACATGGCGCATGGCCTGGCGCGACAGCCGGACCAGTCGAAAACGGCTGTTGTTATTTTCACTCTCGATCGTCCTGGGCATCGCCGCGCTGGCCGCCATCGGTTCGTTGGGCAGCAATCTGGAGCGCGCCATTGAAGAGCAGGCCAGGACGTTGCTCGGGGCCGACTTGGTGCTTTCCTCTCGCGACGGGTTCTCGCCGGCCGAGGAGCAACTGGTCCACAGCCTTGGCGGCGAACAATCCCGCGAGACCTCCTTTTCCACGATGATTTATTTCGTGCGGGGCGAGGGCACCCGTTTGGTTCAGGTGCGGGCCTTGAGCGGCGGCTTCCCGTTCTATGGCCAGTTGGAGACCAAGCCCGCCGGCGCCGCGCAGGATTTCCGGCGGACGGGCGGCACATTGGTTGAGGAAAGTTTGCTGACGCAATTCGGCGCCAAAGCCGGTGACGAAATCCGGTTGGGCAGCCTCACCACGCAGATCGTCGGAGAACTGGATAAAGTTCCCGGCGAATCCGTTGCTTTGGCCACCATCGCGCCGCGGGTGTATCTGCCCATGGAGGATTTGCCGCGCACGGGCTTGCTGCGACAAGGCAGCCTGGTGCGTTACAAAGTGTATTTTAAATTTGCACCCGGCACCGACGCGTCCAAGCTCGTGGAAAAAATCAAACCGCAGCTCGACCAATTCCGCCTCAGCCATGAAACAGTGGCTGACCGCAAACGCGATCTCGGCCGGTCCATGGATAACCTCTACCATTTCCTGAATCTCGTCGGGTTTATCGCGCTCCTGCTGGGCGGGGTGGGGGTGGCCAGCGCCATCCACGCCCATGTAAAACAAAAGCTGGGCACGGTGGCGCTGCTGCGATGTCTCGGCGGCTCGGTTGCCCAGACCTTCGCCATCTATCTCGCACAAGGCATGGCGCTGGGCCTGTTCGGGGCCTTGGTCGGGGCGGCGCTGGGGGTGGCCATCCAATCCGCCCTGCCCAAAGTGCTGGCCGATTTTATCCCCTTCACCTTCCAGTTCAGCACCTCGTGGTTGGCCATCGGCCGGGCGGTGGCTATTGGTTTTGCCATCTGCCTGCTGTTTGCGCTGCTGCCCTTGCTGGCCGTGCGGCGGGTGTCACCGCTGGCCGCCATCCGCGTGGCGTTCGAACCGCAGGCGGCGCGGCGCGATCCGTTTCGCTGGTTGGTCGGCGCGTGCCTGGGAATCGGCGTTGCCGGCTTCGCGCTCTCCCAGACTCGCGACTGGCGGGTCGGACTCGGCTTCGCCGTCGGGCTGGCCCTGGTGTTCGCAATCCTGGCCGCGACGGCGAAGGGGCTGATGCTCCTAGCGCGCAAGCTCGGAGGCGCGAGGCTGCCGTTCGTCTGGCGGCAAGGCCTGGCCAATTTGCATCGGCCCAATAATCGCACCCTGCTGCTCCTCCTGGCCCTCGGGTTGGGAACCTTCTTGATGGTAAGTTTGTTTTTGGTGCAGCAAACATTACTTACCCAGCTCGTCTCCTCCGGCGGCACGAACCAGGCCAACACCGTGCTCTTCGACATCCAGCCCGATCAGCGGGAGACGGTGGTGCAACTGGTCCGCTCCCTTGGTTTTCCCGTGTTGGATCAAGCCCCCATTATCACCATGCGGCTGACCTCCTTGAAGGGGCGGACGGTCGAGTCCATCCTCGCCGACAAGCAGAACCACATTCCCCGCTGGTCGTTGCGCCACGAATATCGCAGCACCTACAACGACCACCTGCGCGACGGCGAAAAACTCATTGCCGGCCAATGGCACGCCCAGGTCACCAATGACACCAAGATCGTGCCCATCTCGGTGGAGGAGGGCGTGGCCAAGGAATTGCAAATCGGGCTGGGTGACGAAATCGTGTTCGATGTGCAAGGCGTGCCGATCACCACGCGGGTGGCGAGTTTACGCTTGGTGGACTGGCGGCGGGTTCAGCCGAACTTTTTCATCGTCTTCCCCCGCGGCGTGCTGGACGATGCGCCCGCCATGGACGTCCTGGTCACGCGCGTTCCGTCCGCTGCGGAATCCGCCCATTTGCAGCGCGAAGTCGTGAAACAATTTTCCAACGTCTCGGCCATCGATCTGCGGTTGATCCTCCAAACACTCGATTCCATCTTGGGCAAAATCTCCTTCGTGATCCGGTTCATGGCCATGTTCACGGTTGCGACCGGCCTCTTGGTGCTGGTGGGAGCGCTGCTCACCGGCCGTTACCAACGCATCCAGGAAAGCATTTTATTACGAACCCTGGGCGCCTCCCGCGGACAGATTCTGAAAATCCTGTTCGCTGAATACCTCGCCCTTGGCCTGCTGGCGGCTTTGACCGGCATCCTGCTCGCCGTGGTCGCGGCTTGGGCGCTGTCGCGATTCGTCTTTGAGGTCCACTTCGTGCCAGAGGCCGTTCCGCTCCTGATTGCATTGGTGGTCGTGCCCGGCCTGACCGTGGCCACCGGCCTCCTGATGAGCCGCGGCGTCCTTAACCAACCGCCCCTGGCCATCCTGCGGGCGGAGAGTTGACCGCTCAAAAGCTTCCACTCACAAATATCCGCCCGACCTCTTCACGCTTTCAACACATACTCCGTCGCCGCCCGCACGTCCTCCGCGCTAGGTGTGACGCCGGTGTAGAGCCGGAATTGCTCGATGGATTGAATCACGGTGATCTCGAAGCCATTGACGGTAACCTTGGAGTGTTGCGCCGCCGTCTCGATCAGCCGCGTCCGAACCGGATTGGCGACCGCATCCACCACGTAGCGCGCCTGCACGATTCGCTCAAGGGGGAAGGGGCACTGGTCTGCTTCCGGTGCCATGCCGACGGGCGAGGCGTTCACCAGCACCTTAAAATCGCCTTCACCGTCGAGCGTTTTCCGCCAGGCATAGCCGTAATTCTGCGCCAGCGGCTGCCCGGTGCTTTCGTTGCGCGCTAGAATTGTGACGCGCCGATAGCCGGAGTCATCCAGCGCCGAGACAATGGCTTTCGCCATTCCGCCACTGCCTGCGACGCAAACTCGTGCGTCAAGGGGGATGCTCCTCTCGACGAATACGCGTTGGATGGCAACATAGTCAGTGTTCAGTCCCGTAAGAACGCCCGAGTCGTTCACGATGGTGTTCACCGCGTCGATGCGCGCCGCCGAAGGCTCAATGCGGTCCAGCAATGGCATGACCTCTTCCTTGAAGGGCATCGAGATCGCGCATCCTCGAATCCCCAACGCGCTAATGCCCTCCACCGCGTTTCGCAGGTTGTCCGTGGTGAACGATTTGTAGAAGAAATCAAGGTCCAGACGCGCATAGAGAAAGTTGTGCAGGCGCGTCCCAAAGTTGCCGGGCCGGGTGGAGAGCGACATGCACATCTGCGTGTCCTTGTTCAGCGTGAATCGGAAATCTTGCATGGTTCAAGTGAATTGGTCAGCTATCGGTATCTTGGCTCCCTCCGCGACCACAGAAAAAATTTGTTCGTTTGAACGGCTATCCTTCAGGCCACCTCACCGGATTACTGCGCTCCGCTAAGGCGTTATCGCCCGGTAAAAACGATAAGGATCAGCGGAGCCGGAATTCGTATATGAAAGCTGGCCTGTCGCGTCGGAGAGGATGGATGCCAACGTAATCCAATTTGTGCTGAGGAGGTTGGTGGAATACTGAACCCGGTAAGTCAGGTTCGGCGAGCGAACAAATTTAAGCACCTTGTTTGTTCCCGCCAGTGAAATATTGGCCGATGCAACCGTT
>JAQGOT010000302.1 GCA_028293465.1 Pedosphaera sp.
GGCTGGCCAGCATGTTGGAACCGGCCGGGACAACGGTCAAATACCCGGATTTCTCGTTGTGCGCCATCCAAAGGTTGAGGGAAAGCGTCACCACCAGCAGGCACGTGGCGGGCATGAGCCACGCCCAGATTGGGCGACCACCCGGCAGCGACGCGGTGCCGGCGGCAGCTCCGGTGGACGCCGCGAACAGCCGCTGGCTAAGCCGATCCGAAGGGGGGGGCGGTGTCCAAGATTGCAATTGTTTCTCCAATGGGGTCCAGTCGTTCATACATTTCGCCTTTCAAGCATACTCTCAGTTTTTGCAACCCGTAGCGATAGCGACCCGCCACCGTGTTGGGGGATAAACCGAGCAATTGACCGATCTCTTCAAAAGTATATTCGTGCCAGATCTTTAGCACGATCGCCTCGCGTTGCTCCGCGGGCAGGCCGGCCAGGCAGCGCATGGCGGCTTTTTCATGGGGTGTTTCCCCGGCGGAACGCTCGAACCAGCGATGGGATTCCAGTTCCCGGGTGAGGCGACGCCATAGGCTGCGCCGGTAGTTCAGGGCGCGGTTCCGGAAGCTGCGGACGCAATAGTGTTCCACCTGCTCGGGCGGGGTTGGCAGTTGCATCAACGCCAGAAAAGTCTCCTGAAGCACATCCTCAGCCTCGGCATGGGTCATCCCCAAGGCGCGACCGTAAAGAATCAACGCCGCGGCTTTGGCCTCATATATCTGCTGACACCAAGTGAGTTTAGGATCGTTCACGATAGATAATTCACCCAATAGACACCCGTGGAGGCAGATTTGTATAAAAAACTTGGAAGAATTGCGACCAGATTCGGCACCCAACCCCGGAAGCATTGCCTTTGGTTGACGACTTACCGCAGGATGCCTCCCCGGTGGGGCGAACCCGCACGCCGGAGACGAACCGTCCCCAATCAACTATCTGGGGGGGGACGCTGCGACCTCAATTCCGCACCCCACCCTCCGAATTCCGCACTTGAGCCCCCTCTTCCCCTCCCTCTCTGGGGGGTGTAAACCCGCTACACTGCTACAATCCCTGTAAACATTGATCGAAAGCGATGTTTTACCCGCTACATTCCCTGCAACACGGCTGCAACGACCCGCCACGATCCGCAACAAGCTTTCCTTCCTCCCCTTTTCTGCGCCCTTCTGCGGACAAGTCCCATTGGTGGTCCCCCCGGTTCGGCAACCCCTTCCTTGATTATCTCGGATCAGCTTGGATTAACCCGTACGACTCTGGATTATCTGCGAGCCTTCCTATTCCAGCGCGTCCGAAGCTAGGTCCAACAAGCTTGAGGAAAAGCTAATCACGCCAAAATTGAACATTGGCGCTTGGAGATTCCATAGTCATTGGTCATTTGGAATTGGGCATTCCGACCGCAGGGAGGTCGCCAAGGGTCCTTTTAGTCGTAACACCCGTAACATCGTTGATGCTCAACCACCTAGAGGTAGTACGGTCGTAACATCAGTCGTAACAACCCGTACCAAGGTCGTAACATACCGCTTACTGTATCGATAACGCCAATCCGCACCGCTCTTCACTTCGACTAAACACAGTAGACCAACTGTCGCGCGTACCAAAGTCAAGCAACCCCAACCAAGGCAGATCCGCAATCCTTAACTGGATATTCTCCTAGTTCCTCAATCGGAAAAACTTAGCCGTTCCCGAAACCGTCGTAGTGAAAGGGCCGGTCGTGACCGGTCCCGGAACATCCGTGTAAGGGCCCGTCACATTGGCCGAGGACTGAAGCGTAAAAGTACCAGACCAGTTGAGCGTCAAACCGGAACCGTCGGAACTGATCGAAACCACCCCGGGAGGCGTTGCGTCGCTCACAGTGAGCGAAAAGCTCTTGGTATCGAACAGGGTTCCGGTGTCGGTCGCCCGGACGGTAAAACCATAAGTTCCCACGGCTGGAGGCGTCCAAGTAATGAATCCCGTGGCGAGATCGATATTGGCTCCCGGAGGAGCTGCATCAAGGCTGAAGGTGATCGGACTTGCCGGGACCACCACAAAGTTGTCGAGATAAAGGTTGTAAACGCCCGCCCCGCCTGCGGGAGTCAGCGCCAGCATTTCCAAGGTCCCTTTGCCCGTGGTGGAATCAAGCAGGTTGTTTCCGGCGTTGAAATTACCCGCCGGCTCGTTGGACATATCAAAATTAACTGTCGTCCAATTGCTGGCCACGATGGTGCGGGTCACCTGGGGGGGGGAGTTGGGTGCGGTGACGCCAACAAACTCAATGGCTCCGCTGCTGCTGCCAGCGTCGGCTCCAATCGCACCCGTGGGACTGGTTTCGCGAACGCCCAGCGCCAGTCCGAGGTCCTTGTCCGAGTAGATATCAAACCGAAGTGCTTGCTGGAAACTGATGATCGGGTTGGGCAGGTTGGTCACCCCGCCATTAGCCCCGGACGTCGTGAAGCGAAGCCAGGTGCCGGTCTGAGCAAAGGTCCAATGCGCCATCAGCACCTTCGAGCTGGCATGTCCTCCGGGGAAGGCATTGGTCACCAGGCTGAATGACGGCGCGGTCAAATCTAGGTAGTTGGTGGTGGTTCCCGAGAAATCCGGGTGATTGAACATCGCCCGGATGCCGTTGGCAAAGGACTCGAAGTTCGCAAACGGCACCGCAGCCGAAGAGAAATCATCCGTCACGGAGGGTTGGATGTTGAAGAGGATGCCTACATTCCCTGTCTGATTCGCGATGGTGGTCAAAATCGGCGCGGTGTTCACGGTCAAGACTGCCGGGTTGCTGGTGGTGTCTGGGTCGATTCCGTTGTGGACGACCACCGTGTATGAACCGGCATCGCCAGCCGCTACGGGAGTAATCGTAAATGTGTCTGCGGTCGCGCTTGGTATGGAGGTTCCATTTTTCTTCCATTGGTAGGTGAGGGTGCCGTTGCCGGTTGCTGCCACGAAGAAGGTTGCATCGCTGCCGACGTTCACGATTTGGTTGGTTGGTTGCGTCGTAATCTCGATCAATGGGGTGATGGTTAGCACGGCAACCGCGCTCGTCTTGACATCCAGAATATTGGTGACCACCACCGTATAATTCCCGGAGTCGGTCAATTGTGGGTTTACAATGGTCAGGACAGCGTCGGTGGCGCCGTTGATATTGGTGCCATTTTTTCTCCATTGATAAGAAAGCGGGCCGGCATCGCCGATGGCCGTAACCGTGAGGCTGGCATCCGTACCGACGCTGCTGGAGGTGTTTTGTGGCTGGGTGGAAATATATGCCTCGCCTTGGACAAACTTGAAACCGTCAAAATAGGCATCCCCAGCCGTGGTTCCCAAGCCGGGTCCCATCACGATATCATCCCATTTCAAAGTCGTTGAATTGGTGAAAGCGCGGCCCAAAACACCATCGACATACCAACTGAGATTGATCGTCCCATCGTCATTCCTCCCGCGTTCGATATCAAAGCGGTGCCATCCGGTCGAGCGGCCCGGAGCACCGGGAAGGTTCAAATTAAAATTGCCAAAGGGGTTGCCGTTGGCGATGCGCCCCTGGTATTTGGTGACATCATAAGCTTCGGTCGAGCCCGTTATCACCGGCGTGATCGTGTTGTTCTTGCCGATGGATAAAAGCTGATTGAGCGAACCATTGGTAAAAGCACCATTTGCGTAGGCGCGCACTTCGCACCAACCGCGCGCGGCGGTGCCGCCAACATCATTATAGTAATAGGTGAACTTGAAGGATTCCGAGGTGGTGGCGTTGGTCAGGTTGGCATACATGCGGCAGGACGAGTTGGTCATCTTGGCGCTGTAGGTGCCTCCGGTCGGGATTTTGTTGGTCGGGGTTGAAATCACCAAGGGCGTGGTGGTGCCGCCGAAGAGGGTGAACTGGCTCAGGTTGCCTGTTTCAAAGTCGTCGAAGAAGTTGGTGTAAACCTGGCCGCTGCTGTTCAGCGCCACCAAGGCCATGATCGTGAACAGCAGCCATGCTTTGCTGTGGCCGGGAAAGCTCAGGACGTTCAAGAGTCTGCGGGATGGGTGATTTTTCATTTGATTTATAATCGTTGGCAACGGGGCGCACGAACGGTCTTCGTTCGCAAAGATGGTGCAAAGATGCTGCAAGGATAGAGCCAACGGGGTTATGCGTGAATTACATATTCATGTAATCCAACAGCGAGAGGCCGGGAATCGCTTCCCGGCCTCCAATTCGATTCGGATCCGAACGGGTTACTGGTTTCTCAACCGGTAGAACATTTCGGGAGCGGCACCCACATTGTTCGTGTAGGGGCCGACGACCACGCCCGGCACATCCACGTACGGTCCGACGACGTTCGTCGCGGATTGCAAGTGGAAGGAGCCAACCCAATCCAACACCTGGTTGGTGCCGTTGAAGCTGGAACCAAGGGTCGTGTTGAGCGGGAAGGCTGGGGGATAGAGCTGCGTTTGGGGAATGATCTGCTTTGCCTGACCCGTGCTGGACCAACTGAGGGCCGCGGAGGCGAAGACAGCGTTCTCATAATATTCCAGCACGACATCGTATTTCTGGTTTGCAGCCAGCGTGATGGTCCCACTCCATTCGGTTGCGGGCTGGGTGACCCATTTGTCGATCACCTTTTGCCCGTTGACCCACAGTCTCACTCCGTCATCGGTCCGGGTGTAGAAGGTGTACGTCTGGGAATACAGCGGTTGCACCTGCCCAGTCCAACGGACCGTGAAGTGGTCGATGGAGATGAGCGGATCGGGTGAGTTGGCAATCCAGTCGAAGTCGATGGTGGGATCAATGCGGATCAAGGTGGGGGCATTGGTGAAGGTTTGCAACTGATCTGTGTAGTAGTCGCCATTCAAACCGGTGCCGCTGCCCAGGGTCCCGACCGTGAGGCCGGCGACCACACTGGTGGCCGCTAGCGCCAACGGATCGGTGACCACCACCGTGTAACCGCCGGCGTTGGCCACCTGGGCATTGGTGACGGTCAGGGAGGAGGCGGTAGCACCGGCGATATTCGTCCCGTTCAGTTTCCACTGATAGGTGAAGGGAGTGAACCCGGAAGCCTCGACGCTGAAAGTTGCCGGGCTCCCGACCGCAATTACCTGGCTGGCGGGCGGGTTGGTGATGATCAGCGGAAAGTCCAGCAGCGCGCTGGAACTGGTAACGCTGCCCAGCGAATTGGTGATAACGACGGTGTAATTGCCCAGATTGCCCGTCTGAACGTTGGGAATGTCCAACGTCCGGTTGGTCGCCCCGGAGACAGGGATGCCGT
Source organism: Pedosphaera sp. (assembly GCA_028293465.1). Lineage (GTDB taxonomy): Bacteria > Verrucomicrobiota > Verrucomicrobiia > Limisphaerales > Pedosphaeraceae > JAQGOT01. Next base: position 5,211 of record JAQGOT010000302.1, read on the forward strand.
TCAAGCGCCACTGATAGCTCATGGTGGACCCGATGGCACCGACGCCGAAAAAGCCAAGGTTCCCGGCTGGAACGATGTGGTTCTGCGGTTGGGCGCAGATGCTGGGAGCGGCCAGCTTGGGTGCCAGGCTGAAAGCGATAACGCCGCTGCCGCTATCCAAGGTGTAAACCCGGCTGCCGTCCGGGGTGAAATCAACCGCGCCAGTGCCGAAGGTGCCGACTGATACGGCGAACGACTTCGAGTCAATCGGAGTGTTCACCGTGGGAGTAGCCGCCAGCAGGTTAAGGTCGAACAGATTCATCGAATGAGGTGCGCTTCCCCCAGTTGTAGAATCACCGATCAACCTTTGGTTCGCGATATCGACACCTATCGGCCCGATGCTTTGAACGCCGGCCTTGTCAACAATGGTGTAAGAAGCGGTCAGGCTGGCGACGGTGGATAGGGGACCGTTGAAGGCGACGTATCTTACCGGGTTCCCGCCGCCGGTGGTTTCGCCGTAGAAGGTGTTCCCGCAACCAAAAGCCAATCCAAGCCGCACCGAGGCGTTGGGCAGGCCGGTGGGAACCAACACGCTGACGACGAAGTCAGTCCCGTTGGTGGTGGAGAAAACGGGGACGGTGTTCGCGGAGGCGTTATTGCCGGAGGCAATAATCTGGGTGCCGGCACCTGAGCCTCGCACAGAGAAATCATCCCCCCACCTCGGGCTTCCTGCCGCCGCTGAAGGCGAGCCGCTGAAGGCAATCGTCGGGGTTGAGTTTTCATCTTGCCAGCGATAAATCCTGAAATTCTGCGCGGCGGAGGTCGCCAGATTGCAGACGTAGATGGCACCGTCGTCACCCACATCGACCATGTTCACGGCAAAGGTTCCGCCTGAAATTATCCCGGTTCCCAGATCGAGCTTTTTGATGAAAAGCCCGGTGTTGCCATCGAATACGCCCACACCGCCTCCCGCAGGCCCGTCAGTGCCAGTGGCGGCTCCACGGCTGACCAGCAAGACGTGACCGGTTTTGGGATTGTAAGCCAAGCCCCGCTCCAAGCCACCGGAATTGACCCATTTGGCCCAGGTCGCGTTGGTGGCGGAAGCCGGCGGAATGACCCAGAGTTGGGTGAGAATATTTTCAACCACAAACCGGTAGGAATTGGTCCGGCGGTTGGCGGCGCTGTCCGTGAAGGCAATGAGGACGGTGTTGGTGGAATTGAGCGCCAGTGTCGTGGGTGGCTGATAATGGACGGTCGTCACCCCGCTGTTGGTTGTGATGATGGGCGTGATGGTCGTTCC
>JAQGOT010000306.1 GCA_028293465.1 Pedosphaera sp.
GACTCCGTCAAACAAAAGGGCAAGGTCGAGGTGGTCGAGGATGCGTGGCGCAGCGGCACGGTGGAAGAGCGGCTCAGTCATGCCCTGGTCAAAGGCATCGTCGATTACATTGATCTGGATACCGAAGAGGCGCGGCAAAAATATCCCAAGCCGCTCTCGGTGATTGAAGGACCGCTCATGGCTGGAATGAGCGTGGTGGGCGATTTGTTCGGTGCGGGGAAAATGTTCCTGCCACAGGTCGTCAAGAGCGCGCGCGTGATGAAGAAGGCGGTGGCGTATTTGCTGCCATTCATGGAGGAAGAAAAGCGCAAATCGGGCGGCGGTCAGGCGCAGGGGAAAATCCTGATGGCCACCGTCAAAGGCGACGTGCATGACATCGGCAAGAACATCGTCGGCGTCGTGCTCGGCTGCAATAATTCCGAGGTCATTGATCTGGGCGTGATGGTGTCATGCGAAAAAATCCTGGCGACCGCGAAGGAGCGGAACGTCGACAACATCGGCATCTGCGGACTGATCACGCCGTCGCTGGATGAGATGGTACACGTGGCCAAGGAAATGAAGCGCGAGGGCTTCAAGATTCCGCTGCTGATCGGCGGCGCGACCACCAGCGGAGCCCACACTTCCGTGAAGATTGCCCATGGCTACGACCAACCCGTGATTCATGTCCTAGACGCTTCTCGCGCGGTTGGCGTGGTGGGGAATTTGCTCAATGCACAACTCAAGCCAGGGTTCGTGGAAAAGAACCTGATCGCCCAAGAAAAGCTGCGTCAGCAGCATCTCGCGCAGCGGGACACCAAACCGTTGCTCACGATCGAGCGAGCGCGTGAGCGCCGTACACCGATTGATTGGGAAGCCAGCGATCTCCCCAAGCCGGCGTTTACCGGGGCCCGAGTCCTGGAGAAGGTTCCCCTTGAGGAGCTCATTCCGTTCATTGACTGGTCTCCGTTTTTCCACACGTGGGAGTTGCGCGGACGGTATCCGGCCATTCTGGATGATCCAAAAGCTAAGGAGCTTTTTGATGATGCGCAGAGCCTGTTGCAGCGCATCGCCAAGGAACGGTTGCTCACGGCCCGGGCGGTTTACGGGTTTTTCCCCGCCAACAGCGTGGGCGACGACATCGAGCTTTACACCGATGATTCGCGCCAGCAGGTGCTGACGACATTCCATACGTTGCGCCAACAAATGGACAAGCCCACGGATCAATTCAATCATGCGCTGGCCGATTTCATCGCGCCCAAGTCCACGGGTTTGGCGGATTATTTGGGCGCGTTTGCCGTCAGCAGCGGTTTCGGGACGGATGAACTGGCGCGCGAGTTTGAGAAAGATCACGACGATTACAATTCCATCATGACCAAGGCGCTGGCCGACCGCTTGGCCGAGGCGTTTGCGGAATATCTGCACAAACGCGCGCGTGAAGAATGGGGTTTCGGTAAGACGGAGAATCTGAGCCACGAGGAACTCATCCGGGAGAAATACCGGGGTATTCGTCCCGCGGCGGGTTATCCCGCCTGCCCCGACCATACGGAAAAAGGAATCCTCTGGCAACTGCTGGACGTTGAAAAAACGACGGGCATCAAGCTGACGGAAAGTTACGCCATGTGGCCCGCCAGTTCGGTCAGCGGACTCTATTTCGCGCATCCCGAAGCGAAATATTTCGGCGTCGGAAAAATCGAGCGCGACCAGATCCTGGATTACCATCTCCGCAGGCAGATGGACTTGCAGACGGTGGAGCGCTGGTTGTCACCCAATTTGAATTACGATCCGGATGAAACTCCAAAGGCTGCCGCGTCGGCGGCGTCCAATCTTATTGGCTGCGCTTGCGGGTTGCCACATCCGGCGGGCAAGCCCCTGAGAAATTAGATATGTATCCTTGCCCAAGATTTGTGAGCGAGGGAAGATTCGAGCTATGAAACATCAATTCTGGGTTGGCACGGTCCTGGCCGCCATGACAGCCTGCACTTCATGGGGCGCGGAACAGACCTCGCCGGCAAAGGCGCCGGCGGTGGAGAAACCGGCTTCAACGTCCACCAACAGTGCCCAAGCGATTATCGACGCCAAGGATTACACTTTGCCGGAAGTCGGCACCTTGCATCTGTCGGTTCCGAAGACATGGCGGGATTCCTTCAAGAAAACGATCGAGGTGGGCACGCGCGTCGAGGAACTGAAGTTTCAGCCGCGCGAAGGGAATGATTTTGCAATCCTGGTGGCCGCCATCCACATGGTGGATGCCGGAAAGGTCCGCGACTTTGATACCCGGTCGGCTGCGCTCGAAGGCGTGAAGGCTGAACTCGCGGGGGCCGTTGAGACAGCACTGGTGCCGCACGATTTCAAAGGTGCCGAGGTAACGGGTTCGTATGTCGATTTGACTGACAAGAATATTTCAGCCACGAATCCGAAACCAGGGGAATACAAGTACCTGACCCAAGGCTACGCCAAGCTGAGTCCGATCATCCTGACATTTCGACTGCTCTCGAATCGGCCCGACGGGCCGGAGAAAGCGGCGTTGGTTCAGATGATTGAATCGGCCCGGTTGACTACAGATAAATAGAGGGGTGCAGCACGGGCAAGCCGTGGAATCAGCAACTCACCCTGCATAAATAATCACTGGGAAGTCCGCGAATCCTTAAGGAAGGCCGCGTGGCCGTCCAGAAAGAGGCGGTTGCGGCCACCCGGGTGGATGGTGCGACCGCGCAGTTCCGGTAAAACGGTCGGGATGGTCTTCGGGAAATAGGGATCCACAGCAAATTCGACATCGCATGGCCCGTTCGGATAGCCAACCGTTGCATCGTTGGCGGTCTGGAGGTCGGCTACCGATTGAGCCACCGTCTTGCCCCAGAAGTCCTCAAGGCCGACGGGATCATCGGGACGGTCAAAGCGCCACAGCCAATACCGCGTCACGGGCGCATTGGACGCCCCGGAAAGTGCCTGGGCGGATTGCACGGCATTTCCCACGGGTGAGGTTTCTGCGGCCGGGCAGGACCAAACCGGATAACTCGCGCCCGAGTCTTGCAGGACCAAGGCCGCCCAACCGGCGCGCGGGTCGGATGGCGGCCAACTCGTCCACGGTTTATAGCCGCCGGGCAGGCTCGACTTCAGGTCGCGCCGATCCACAAAGCGTTCCTCACAGTCGCCGAGGTACATGGTAAAGGCGATGCCGATTTGTTTGAGATTGGAAAGACAGCCAGCCCGTTGGCCCCGTTGCTTGGCTCGGGCAAGAGCCGGCAGCAAGAGCCCGGCGAGCACGGCAATGATGGCGATCACCACCAGCAACTCGATCAAAGTGAAGGCGCGCCGGCAACCAGCCGGTTTCCGCGCCGGACAAACCGTAAGCGCGGGTGAATTATGGAATGGAGTGGCCATTGAGTGAACAAGCCGGGGGTGAACCGATGCGATTGATGCTGTAATGTCCTCCGGCCGGGCAGACGGGAGTCACGCCGCCGGGAAAGTAGTTCGCAAGATCGTCCAGCATCATCAATGAACCTCCCTCCAGTTTATTTTCCGCCGCCCATTGGCGCTTGGCCAGATCAATTTGTTCCAGGTTTCTAATGCAGGCCGCTTGAACCTGCTGATTGCGCAAGCGCTCATTTTCGCGGCGCAGTTGTTGATTCTCGCGCCATTCCGGTGCCGCTCGAAGCATTATTGACGCTGCCTGCGGTTGCTTTTCCTGAGCGCGCAATTGTCGGATCTCATGGCGCAGTCCGGGAAGCGCGGCGTTCTCCGCCCGCAACCGAAGCAGCTCGTTGGTTTGGACCTGAACCAGTTCAAATCCTTCATTCGCCAGACGCAAACTTTCGAGTTCCTGCTTTTCTCTCCGCAGGTCGGCGAGCAGGTTCTCCTGCTCCCGTGTCCTAATGCGCAGCACCGCGATTCCCGTGGCCAGGGAAAGGATTAGAAGCCATGCCAGCAGCGATTTGGCTTTGGTCCTCATTCTTCGCTTTTCATTTCCAAATGGCCGTCGGCAAAGAGATAGGCGCGCAGGTTTTGCTTGTCTTTGGCTTTGGAGCGCAGGAGCGGGGTCTTATCCGGCTCGGCAATATCGGCCGCTCCGCTCACCGCAAGGATTTCGTAACGGCCAGGCTCAAGCGCCTGAAAGACCTCGGCGGGAGTGTAGAATTTGAGCTCGTTAAAATTGCCGGGCGACTGGCCGGGGTTCACCTCCGCATATAAACGGAAGGCCTTGGCAATTTGCTTCAGTCGATTGACGTCCAGCGTTTGTTCGGCCTGAATGGTTTCCGGAGCCCGTTCCAATTGCAGATTCTCTTCACGAACCCGTTGATTGTCCTGGCGAAGTTTCTGCAGTTGCTCTTCCTCTCCCTGAACAAGCTCACGTTTTCTTTTTGCTTCGGCTTCCCTGAGCCGCTGGATTTCCTGGCGCAAGCGATGCAGTTCCTGGTTGCTCTCGCGCAATTGAGCCAACTCCTCGTTTTGCCAGCGCAGTTTCTCCACGACGCGATTGGCAGCGCGAGCTTCCTTCAATCCATCCAGATCCTGGCGTAATTGGGTGATGCCTGCGTAATCAGCCCGCAGGGTTGAAACAAGGCATCCCAGCCAGGTGCTCAAGCCTAAAACCATAAGCCAGAGGACAATCGACTTTAAGAATTTAGTCATTCTTTCTCAGCCCACCACAGGCGGTCTTTTCCGAATCAGGACTCCCCGACCGCTGACCACGATCACCGATGTCGGGGAGGGATTAGTTTAATACGGAACGGACCGGCAGGCGAGGATGAGCGCTGCCGGCCCATTGTTAAGCTCCAGCCGGGCTGCTACGGAAGCACACCATAAACGGCGAGCTTGCCCGAGAAGGTCGGAACATAGACCAAGCCGGCGTTCACAACGGGAGCCGGATTTTTCGCGAAATTACCGAAGTCATCGCGGGCCAGGTTTTGATGGCTGTTGTAAAGCTCAACGCCCGTGGCTGCATTGGATGCCCTAAGCACGCCGGCGACCGTGGCATGATTCGCATCCGCGCTCCAGGGAATGGTGGACCACACAATGCCGTTGGCCGAACCGTTGGCCGAGATCCAATTCTGAGCGCCGGGCATGCCCGTGGGGGCTTTGAAACCGGTCCAATAGGGAGTGGTTTGGTACAGGCCATTCACCAGCTTGAACGCTTTCAAGTAGTCCCCCTCAGCGCAGACGTA
>JAQGOT010000311.1 GCA_028293465.1 Pedosphaera sp.
AGGTTGAAAAACCGGGCCTGCACCGAGAACCGGGGCGTGTCGGGCAATAACCGCACCGCAAAGGGATCTTCAAAGGATTCCTCTATCTCTTGCCGCGTCAAAGAACTATCCAAATTGAGGGGCGGATTATTCCAATCAAACTCCATATGCGAGTCAATTGTATTTCAAACGCCCATGCAATGTGTATACATTGTATTTACACGGAGCACGAAACGTTGTCAAACAGAAAAAACATCTATTTGGTGAGCATCCGGATATTAAAGCCCCAACGCAAGCCGCAAAATGCAATAAAAAAGGCCACCGGAACTTTCCCGGTGGCCAGATAAATCACAAACCGCGACTAATCGTCTTTCTTGCCGCCCGTTTGATCGATGCCGTTCATCAAAGCAATCAAAGGCAGGAACATCGCGATCACGATGCTGCCAACCACCACCGCCAGAAACACGATCATGATGGGTTCCAGCAACGAGGTCATCGCCGCCACGGCGTTATCCACTTCCTCATCGTAGTTATCGGCGATCTTCAACAACATTTCCGGCAGCGCACCGGTCTGCTCCCCGACATCGACCATGCTGATCACCATCGGCGGAAACACGCCGGAAGCTTCCAGCGGAGCGGTGATGGTCTCCCCTTCCTTCACACTCTCATGCACGGCATGCACCGCCGCGCCCACAATCACATTGCCGGCGGTTTCCCGGACAATCGTGAGCGCCTGGAGGATCGGCACACCGCTGCTGACCAGCGTACCGAGCGTCCGCGTGAACCGCGAGATGGCCACCTTGCTGATGACCGGGCCAACGAGCGGCATTTTCAATTTAAATTTATCAAAGACGCGCCGCCCCAGTTTGGTGCGGATCGTCAACATGAAGATGATGACCACCACCACCATACCGGCAACCGTGATCAGGAAATGGTCTTTGACGGCATCCGAAATGGCCAGGACAAACCGCGTAAACGAGGGCAATTGAGCGCCCTCCAACATGCCCGCAAACACCGACTTGAATTGCGGAATAACATAAATCATCAACACCCCCATGATCACCACCGCCACGATCATGACCGCGACGGGGTAGAACATGGCCGCGATCACCTTGCCCTTGATCTTCTGCGCCTTTTCCATGAACTCCGAGAGACGGTTGAGCACGACTTCGAGCACACCGCCCAGTTCGCCGGCCTTAACCATGTTGACGTAAAGCCGGTTGAAAACCTTCGGGTGCTGCGCCAACCCCTCGGAGAACGTGCTGCCGCCCTCGATTGACAAGGACAAATCGCCGATGATGTTTTTGAGGGTGGGATTCTTCTCTTGCTTTTCCAGCACGCGCAAACCGCGCAACAGCGGCAAACCGGCATCCACCAGCGTGGCCAACTGACGCGTAAAAGTGGTGAGGACCTTGGACTTCACCCGCCCGCTCAGGCCGGGGATTTTAATCTGCATGCTGCCGCCGCCCTTTTTGCCCTTGCCCCTGGCCTTCGGCTTGGCGGCTTTGCCCTTGCTGTCTCCCTTTTCCTTGATCTTATCTACCTCGACAATCTTCGTCGGAAAATAGCCCATCTCCTTCACCCGTGTGATGGCTTCATTCTGGCTGGCGACTTCGAGGGTGCCTTTAGTCTCCTTGCCATGCGAATCCATCGCAACGTAACTATATTTTGGCATAACGAATCCGACGTTTAGGTATACTTCACCACTTCTTCAATAGTTGTGTCGCCGTCGAAGATACCACGCAGCCCATCCTCACGCAAGGTTATCATTCCCAGCTCCACCGCCTTCTGCCGCAACACCACCGTGGGTGCCCGTTCGTTGATCAAAGCGCGAATGGGTTCGTTGATGTTCAGCAGCTCATAAATGCCCCGCCGCCCCTTGTAACCGGTGTCGTTGCAGTTCGAGCAACCCCGCCCGTAGTAAAACACCTTCTCCCCCAGGTCATGTGGGGAAAGATTGAGCAGTGAAAGCTGGCTTTCCGTGGGCTCAAACGGCGTGCGGCATTTCTTGCAGATCGTGCGCACCAACCGTTGCCCGAGCACCCCCATCATCGTCGAGGAAATCAGAAACGGTTCCACCCCCATGTCCACCAACCGGGTCACCGCTCCAGGCGCGTCGTTGGTGTGCAGCGTGCTCAACACCAGGTGACCGGTCAGCGAAGCCTGGATGGAAATCTGCGCTGTTTCCAGATCACGCATTTCCCCCACCATGATGACATCCGGGTCCTGCCGGAGAAAGGAGCGCAGCGATTTGCTGAAGGTCATGCCGGCGGCATCATTGATCGCCACCTGCATGATCCCTTCGATGTCATACTCCACCGGATCCTCGGCGGTGAGCAATTTGGAATCGATGGTGTTCACCCGCCGCAGGCAGGAATAAAGCGTGGTGGTCTTGCCGCAACCGGTCGGGCCGGTCACCACGAAAATCCCGTTGGGCCGCTGGATCACATCCAGCACGTAGTCATAAAGATACTTGGGAAAACCGAGCGATTCGATCTCCAGGTTGACCGCCGCGCGGTCCAGCACGCGCAACACGACCGATTCCCCGAACTGCGTGGGCAGGGTGGAAACGCGCAAATCGATGGTTCGATCGCCGAGGTTGAAGGTCACGCGTCCGTCCTGCGGCAGCCGCCGTTCCGAAATGTTCAAGTTCGCCATGACCTTGATACGCGAGACAACCGGCAGCGCAAGATGCTTGGGTGGCGGAGCCATTTCATACAACGCGCCGTCCACGCGGTAGCGGATCTTGAACTCGTCCTCGAATGGCTCAAAATGGATGTCACTCGCCCGGTCCTGCACCGCCTGGAACAACACTAGGTTGACGAACCGCACAATCGGGACGTCGTTCGCGATGTCGGCCAGGATGGCGGCATTCTCCGTCTCCGCTGCCGCCGCCGCATCCGCTGCGATCCCCTTGTCCTTGCCCAATTCCTTCAGGATGTCCGAGAAACTGTCGCCCCCATCATCCGCATAGTGCTTTTCAATGGCCTTCTGGATCTGAACTGGGTCAGCCACCACCAACTGGAGATCTTTCTTGATGACAAACCCCAGTTCATCCACCCGCGCCGGGTCAAGGGCTTCAACCAGCGCAATTTGGATCGTGTTGCCAAAAACAGCCACCGGCATGCATTGATACATCTTGGCCGTGCTGGCGGGAACCGCTTTGAGGATCTCCGGCGTGAATTCGCGGTTGGTCAGTGAAACCACTTCGGTGCCGATATAATCCGCCTGGATCTGAAGCTGGGTATCCATGTCCATGATGCCGAAATCCTGCAGGATTTGGTACATCGGCTTGTTGTTTCGGCCATGTTCGGCTTGCACTTCCTCAAACTGCAAGTCGTCGATCATCCCCTTCTCCTTGATCAGGGCCAACAGCGGACTGGTTACGGGTTCCGACATAAATCAATCAAGCCTTCTTTGGCGGTTCGGTAGTGTTGGGGGTGTTCATGGCCTGGGCCAGTTCAAGCTCTTGCAGCTTCTGCTGGATGGTCACCGGGTCCTGGGCTTTGGTGATGACCTCCTCCCGCGCGATCATCCCCGCCATGTATTTATCCAGGAGAAAACTATCCAGGGTCACCATTCCGTACTTGGCGCCGGTCTGAATGTCCGAGTTGAGCCGGAACGTCTTGTTGTCTCGGATCAGCGCGGCGATGGACGGCGTGTTCACCATGATTTCAAACACCGCCACCCGACCGGGCTTGTCAATCCGCGGAATGAGCAACTGCGAAATCACCGCCTGCAAGACGGTCGAAAGCTGGATGCGGATCTGCTCCTGCTGGTTGGTGGGAAACGCGTTCACGATACGGTCGATGGTTTTCGCCGCGCCGGTGGTGTGCAGCGTCCCGAACACCAAATGCCCCGTTTCCGCCGCCGTGATGGCCGCGTCGATGGTTTCCAAATCGCGCATTTCCCCCACCAGAATCACATCGGGATCCTGACGCAACGCGCGGCGCAACGCCTCGGCGAAACTCGGCACATCAACGTGAATCTCCCGCTGCGTCACCACCGCCTTCTTATGCCGGTGATAAAATTCAATCGGATCCTCAATCGTGATGATGTGCGCCTCTTCCCGCTCCTCATTGATCACGTTCACCATCGAGGCCAGCGTCGTGCTCTTGCCCGAACCGGTGGGACCCGTGACCAGCACCAGACCGCGCGGCTTGTACAGCAACTCCCGGACGGAGGGCGGCAACCCGATCTTGTCCAGTTCCAGCAACTTGCTGGGAATTTGCCGCAGCACCATTCCGAAATTCCCCTTCTCCTTGAACACGCTGACACGGAATCGCGCCAGTTCGCCGAAGGCAAACCCGAAGTCGGAACCCCCGCGCTCGCGCACATGCTGGATATGATCCTCCGAGGTGATGCTGCGCATCAATTCCTCACTGTCCTCGGGTGAGAGCGCGGGCCCCTCCACGCGATGCAAAATGCCGTGCACGCGGATGACCGGCGGAATACCCACGCGGATGTGCAGGTCAGAGGAGCCTTCGGAAACTACCAACTGCAGGAGATCGGACATTGAATACGACATACGCGGGTTCTTCTATTATTGGTTCAGCAATTCTAGGTTGGTCTTAAGCAGATAAGGAAACGGATCGGTCATCGGTGGTGGGGGGCCGCTGGATCGCGGCCTTATTCGGTATCCCCCACGGTCGCGCGCACGACCTCCTCGGTGGTGGTTAATCCGGCCAGCACCTTGCGGATACCGTCCTCGCGCAACGTGCGCATCCCCATCTCCCGCGCCCGCGTCCGCAACACTGAGGACGGCACCTTCTCGTAAATCAATTTGCGCGCCTCATCGTCGATGACAAAAACTTCAAACACCCCAAAACGGCCGCGATAGCCCTTGTTGCCACATTCATTGCAACCCTTGCCCATCATGAAGGTCGCATCGGCAATGCTGCTGGCGTCCAGGTTGAGCGAGTGCAATTCCGTGTCGGTCGGTGTGTAGGGCGCCGCGCAACGCCGGCAGATTTTTCGCACCAGGCGCTGCGCCATCAGCGCCCGCGTGGACGAGGCCACCAAAAACGGCTTCACGCCGATGTCGATCAAACGCGTCACCGCGCTGGGCGCATCGTTGGTGTGGAGCGTGGAGAAAACCAAATGACCGGTCAGCGAGGCATTGATGGCGATGCTGGCGGTTTCCAGATCGCGAATTTCCCCCAGCATGATGATGTTGGGCGCCTGGCGCAGGATGGAACGCAAGGCCATCGAGAAGGTGAGACCCACCGTTTCGTTCA
>JAQGOT010000317.1 GCA_028293465.1 Pedosphaera sp.
GAAAATCAACAATGGACCGAAAGTTCCAGTTCGCCGGAGCCGGGCCCGGGCGACCTCGGTGCGGGCTGGCAGGAGGACGGCGTGTTTCGGCTCCTGTTTGAATCCAGCCAGCGGGCGATCTTGCTCCACGACCCGGAAACCCAAGCCATGCTGGATTGCAATCCGGCCGCGGTGTTGATGTGGGGCTGCGCCCGCAAGGAGGAGATTTTGCGCGTGCAGTGGAAAGATCTCGCGCCCGAATTCCAACCCGACGGCAGCCGTTCGGCGGACCGGATCGCCGAGACCGCCCGGCGGGCGATGGAGAACCGCAGCCAGGCATTTGAGTGGATGGCCCGCCGTGTCACGGGACAATCCTTTGAAATTGAAGGCACCTTCACCTTCATTCAATTCCGGGAGCGGTCGCTGCTGGCGACCATTTGCCGCGACATTTCCGAACTCAAAAAAACCGAAGCCCGCATCCAACAGCAGACGCACGAGCTCGAAGCGCGCGTGCACGAGCGGACCGTGGAGTTGGTCGGGGCCAACGAGCAGTTGAAAGCGGAGATCCGCGGGCGACGCCGCAAAGAAAAGATTCAGACCGCATTGTACCAGATTTCCGAGGCCATTCACACCACGGAGGACCTGGACAGCCTTTACAAGCGGATCCATGCGACCATCCGGGGATTGATGCACGCCAAGAACTTTTATATCGCGCTCCATGATCCGGGGACGGAATTGGTCCACTTCTCGTATTTTGTGGATGAGGTGGACCCGGTTCCCACGCCGATGAAGATGACCACCGGCCCCACCGGTCGCGTGCTGCGCACCGGGAAGTCGTTGCTTGTTTATCGACAAACACTCGCCCGCGAATCGCAACCCGGCGGCACCGCGATGGTGGAACCGGGCGGTGAAGTTTTTTATGTCGAGACGGGCTCGGCGGCGGCCGTGTGGTTGGGCGTGCCCTTGAGTGATCGCGGGCAGGTTTTCGGCGTGATGGCGGTGCAGGATTACCACAACGAAAAGGCTTACGGTGAGGAAGAGCGGCAGATCCTGACGTTTATCGGCGAGCAAACCGCCCTGGCCATCCAACGCAAGCGTTCCGAACAGGCCTTGCGCGAGTCGGAGCAGAAATTCCGCGCGCTCTTCGAGGCCGGCAGCCAGGGCGTCATGTTGCACGACGAGCACCAACTCCTCGAGGTAAATCCGGCGACGGTCCGAATCCTCGGCTTTAATGGCCCCGAAGATTTGGTCGGGCGGCATCCGGCGGAAATTTCCGCACCCATCCAACTCAACGGCGAACCGGCGGAAGGGTTGGCTCGCCGCCACATTGAGGCCTGCATCACCAACGGGAGCACCCGCTTCGACTGGCTCACCCGCCACGCCAAAGGCCATGAAATCCCCATCGAGGTCATCCTCACCCGGATCCAGATGGGCGGGCGCTATCTCATCCAGGCGGTTTTCAACGACATTTCCGAGCGCAAGCGTGCCGAGGCCGAATTGCACCGCACCCTGGCTCGCGAAAAGGAATTGGGCCAGCTCAAGGGCAATTTCGTCTCCATGGTCTCCCACGAGTTCCGCACGCCGCTCGGCGTGATCATGTCCTCAGCGGAAATTTTGGCATCTTATTTTGACCAACTCGAGGCGAACGAACGGCTGGCACACCTGGAATCCATTCAAAAAAACACGCGCCGCATGGCCAACTTGATGGAGGAAGTTTTGTTGTTCAGCACGGTCGAGGCCGGCAAAATGGATTTCCGGCCCGCGCCGCTCAAACTGGAGGGTTTCTGCCGCCGCCTGACCGAAGATTTATTGGCCGCCACCGGCCGCAAGTGCCCGATTCTTTTCACCGGCCGATCCCTGCCGGCCGCGGCGCTGGCCGATGAAAGGCTGCTGCGCCATATCTTCACCAACCTGCTGACCAATGCGGTGAAGTATTCAAAGCCGGGACTCGCGGTGCATTTTGAAATCGCGCGCGACGGAACCGAGGCGCTTTGCCGGGTTCGCGACGAGGGCATCGGGATTCCTGAAGCGGATTTGGAGTGGTTGTTCAAGGCCTTCCATCGCGGCGGGAATGTGGGCAACGCGCCCGGGAATGGTTTGGGCCTGGTGATTGTCAAACGCTGTGTTGAATTGCACGGTGGTCAGATTATAGTCGAGAGCGTGGTCGGAAAGGGAACGGCCGTGACGGTGAGAGTTCCGGCGTTCCCGGTTGCGTGATGGCGAGCCGTGACCCGGGTCAGGGCTGTGGAAAGGAAGATCGAGCTTATGAAGAAAATCCTGGTGATTGAGGACGAACCGGAAATGCTCCGGAACCTGCTGACCATTTTGCGTCTCGAGAAATACCATCCGCTCGGCGCCGAGAACGGCCGGCGCGGGCTTGAAGCGGCCCAGACCCAAAAGCCCGACCTGATCCTCTGCGATGTGATGATGCCCGAACTCGACGGTTACGGCGTGCTGCGAGCCCTCCGGGCGAACGCCGCCACGGTGACCATCCCCTTTATTTTTCTGACCGCGAAGGGCGAGAAATTGGACCAGCGCAACGGCATGGATTTGGGCGCCGACGATTACCTCACCAAACCGGTGGGCAAAGTTGAGCTGCTGAGCGCGATTGTGGCGCGCCTCCAACGCCAGGAACAACAAGCGAAACCCCAGTTCAAACCAAACTTTTCCTCCCACACACCGCTGCTCGCCCTCGGCCTCACCCCCCGCGCGGCGGAAACGCTCCTCTGGGTCTCCCAGGGCAAGACCAACTCGGACATCGCGGTCATCCTCGGCATCAGCGAATCGACGGTGAAAAAGCATTTGCTCGAGATACTTGAAAAGCTGAACGTCGAGACCCGCAGCGCCGCCCTGCTTTCCGCCCTGGAGATTCTCAGCTCCCCCGCCGCCCACGGTAGCTAAGCGGGTTGTGCTTATTAATGAGACACTTTCCGTAGCCGGCACCCCGGGCCTCGCGGTGAGCTTCAACCCGCGGTGTCGCATGTATTTTGAATACCCGCTTGGGCAGGGCGACCGCGCCCAACCACCGCGCGGCCACCCTCCGTTCCCCTCGCCCCGTGAGGCACGAGCGGGGAGAGGGAGCCGGAAGGGGCCGCTGGCCGCACCAGCCCCGGGGAACCGCCGGCGCCACGCCCGGCGTCAGCCCGCTTTTGAATCCGCTGCCGGTCCGGCGGCGCACGTGCCGGTTCAATTCAGCAGCGCTGCCCCCTAACGCAAACTTCGTCACCTCTTCGTCACCCAAATGACAAGATTGTCATCTTCCGTTCATCACGCGTTCATGAAAGTCTGGCAGGCTCTCCAAACTAGGCATGCATCCGGCGAAACAGCACAGTCAAAACAACTTGGAACTGGGCGGATTAGTTCGCGGAACGCTGGCCTGCGGAGGCTTGGTGGACGGCGTAACTGGCTGCGTGTCAGAGGAGTGCCGCCTGAGAGGCCACAATAGCAAATAAATTTTATGCAAACCGCCAAGTCAGAAATCAAAGATCCAAAGCTCACCAACGGACATTCAACACCGATGCATGGGCCGGACCATGCCGCCGGCCTTTTTGATGGGCATTCCAAGGTCGGGGTCGGGGTTTACGATGGACTCTCGGCGTTGCTGGCCGCGAAGTGGCATTTTGATTTCGTTTGGGTGAGCAGCTTTTGTTGCTCCGCCGCCGCGGGCCTGTCCGACGTCGGGATCATCGGCCCCGACGAGATCCTGACCGTGATCCGGTGTGTTCACCGGTCAGTGAGCCTCCCCATTGTGGTGGATATCGACTCCGGCTATGGCGATCCGGTGAAGGCATTTCATGTGGTCGAGGCCATGGCCCGGGCCGGCGCCGCCGCGCTGTGCATTGAGGACAACCCCATCTCCAAACGGTGCAGCCTTTATGCGGGTTACGATCGAGAACTGGTTTCGGTGGATGAACATGTTGCCCGGTTGCGGGCGGTGCGGGCGGGAGTGAGCAAAGCCGGTTCCACCTGCCGGGTTATCGCCCGGACCGAGGCGCTGGTCGCGGGTTTGGGCGTGAAGGAGGCTTTGCGCCGGGCCACCGCCTACGCCGATGCCGGGGCGGATGCCGTGTTCATCCAGTCCTTGGATGCGACCGGTAGTGAAGTGCTGACGTTCGGGCGGGAATGGCGGCGCCGGACGCCGCTCTTCATCGCCCCCACGCGGCTTCCCAAAATCACCAAGAAGGAGTTCTTCGCGGCCGGGATTTCCCACGCCATTTTCGCCAATCAAGGCTTGCGGGCTGCTTATTCGGCCATTGACCGCACGTTCAGCACGCTGGCCGGGGCCGAATCCGCCCAATCAGTGGAGCCCGATATTTCGACGGTTTCAACCGTTGCCACGCTGGTGGGCGCGCAAAAAATTGTTGAACTCGAGGCGTTGCTGGCCCAAACCAACGGGGTGTCGGCTCCCGCACGAGTTAAGACGCCTGCCCGACCGGTGTTGCAGCCGGGCCGGAAACCCGCTGGTCGCAACGGTGCCAAGGCCGTCCGCAAGGCGTAAGAGCGCGCTCACTGAAATGCAAACGACGCGGGCCGCCAGCCGGCCCGCACCCTGACACCTTATGCAAAAAGACCCGCTGCTCCAAGGCACCCCGCAGCGCGACCTGCTGGCGGAGCGCATGAAGCTCCTCGCCGGCTCCCAGACTTCGGGCATGCGCAACCGCGCGCGCAAGCTGCGTTCCGAGGGCATCCATGTCGTTAACTTCGCCGCCGGCGAACTGGATCAGGACACGAGTTCGAGCATCAAGGACGCCGCCCGCCAGGCGATTGATTCCGGCCGCACCCAATACACCGATACGCTGGGCATTAATGAACTGCGCGAGCGGGTCGCCCATAAGATCACCGAAAAGACCGGGGTCACTTACCTCGCGGATGAAGTTGGTTTTACCGCCGGCGCCAAACAAGCGCTGTTCAACGCCAATTTTGTGGTCTTTCAGCCGGGGGATGAAGTCATCATTCCCGCCCCTTATTGGGTGACGCTCCCAGAACAGGTGCGTCTCACCGGCGCGACGCCCGTCATCCTGCCGACCGTGCATAATGAGTTTCAGATCGACGTGGGCGAACTCGCGCAACTCATCACCCCCAAAACCCGCGGGATCATCCTCAATACGCCGCACAATCCGACGGGCGTGGTTTATTCCGCCCGCGTGCTGGAACAGATCGCCCGCTTGGTGTTGCAGCACGATTTGATCTGCATCTTCGACGAATGTTACGACGAGTTGGTCTATTCGCCCGCCGTCCATCACAACATCGTAAAGCTGGTCCCCGCCATGAAGGCGCGGACCATTCTGGTTGGTTCGCTGTCAAAGTCCTATTGCCTGGCGGGTTGGCGGGCTGGGTTCTTTGCCGCGCCCAAACCGGTCGTCAAGGCCATTGCCAATCTGCAAAGCCATATCGCGTCGAACCCGTGCAACCTGGTGCAGTATGCCGCCGTGGCGGCGCTCGCTCCGGACAATGACGCTTTCGTGGCGGGAAACCGGGAGCTGTTGCGCGCTCAACGCGCCACCGCGTTGCAGCTCATCGATAAGATTCCCGGTCTTCCGTGTGTGGTTCCTGAAGGGGCCTTTTATCTTTTCCCCGATGTCAGCTCGCTGTTCGAGAAGTCCTTCAAGGGCCAGCGCGTGGAGAATGTCGATCGTCTGGCGGAACTGCTCCTGGAGCATGCCCATATCGCCATCGTGCCGGGATCAGCCTTCGGAGCTGACCATCACATCCGCATCTCGTACGCCATACCAACGGAGGAGATTATTGCTGGTTTGACCCGCCTCGGACAATTTGTTCAGTTGTTGTCGTGAACTTGGACGCGCAACCTTCCAAACCGCCGGCAACGAAACCGGGCATGGTTTTGTTCTTGGGCATGGTCCGGCGCGGGGAGTTTGAGAGCCTCCAAAAGCAAGGCCTGCCCCTGGGCATTCTGGTGGACACCAACAGCAAGGCTCGCCTGGGCGATGTTTCCCAATTCGTGGTCGTCGAGCGTTTCGATTTCTCCCGGCCGCTGCCAGAGCTGATTGCAGCCGTCCGTGGTATTCAGGAGCGTTTCGGAATTGGCTGTCTTTTCAACGTCATCGAGTTTTACGTCGCCCAGACCGCCGACGTGGCCGCCGCTTTGGGCCTGCCGGGCATCTCGCCTGCTTCCGCCCGCCTCTGCCTGGACAAAAACGTCATGCGCCAGCGCTTTCAGGAACGGATTGGCCCCGGCGCGGCGGCGCGGTTCCATGTCATCCATTCGGAATCCGAGCTGATTCAGTTCGCCGACCAGCTCGGCTACCCTTGTTTTCTGCAACCTTCCAACGTGTCCGCGAGCATGTGGGCCACGCGCAACACCGGCTCCGAAATGTTGCTCCAAAATTACCGCGCGATGTTGAGTGAAGTCCCCAAATATTATGAGCGCCTCGGCAAGCCGGGCGCGAGCCTGTCCGTCGTGCTGGCGGAATATTTGGAGGGAAGCAATATTTCCATCGATTGCCTGATGGACAACGCAGGGCGGGTTTACACCACCCCGGCGGTCGAGGTGCTGACGGGCAAGGATGTTGGCATCGACGACTTTCATCACTTTGCGCGGCTGCTCCCGCCGCGCCTCAGCGCGAAGGAAAAAGCGGAGTTGGATGGCCTGGCGGTGGCGGGCGTGCAAGCGTTGGACATGACCACCAGCGCGGCCCATGTCGAGTTCATCGGCTCGCGCCTGGGCGAGATCGCGGCTCGACCCGGCGGCAACCGCCCGCGCATCCTGGAGATGGCGTACGGCATCGATATGCTTCACGCTTATTACCAGATTCTATGCGGCGAGAGCCCTGATCTGCGCGGAGATCGCAACTACGCGGCTGCGGTCGTCACGCCATTCGCCCCCACGAACGGGACCTTGCGCTCCATCCGTTACCTGGATCGCCTCGCTGAGCTCCCGGGCTATCTCTACCATGAAGTGCGGGCCCAGCCCGGCCAGGCCGTCGGTTTGGCCAAGAACGGATTTCGCGCCGGGCTTTACATCGAATTGCTGTCGGAGGATGCGGAGGTGGTCCGCCGCAGCGTGGAGCAGATCGCCGAGTGGTCGGATCTTTACGAGGTGGAATGAGATGCGTTCGCGCTCGGAATCAACCATGGCGATCTGGCTGGTGTGCGTCGGCATCGGCCTGTTGTTCCTCGCCCGGGGCGCTTTTCAGCCCTACATTTTTCCGCTGTTCGAACACCTTGGGGGATTGTCCTATGCTCAGATTGCGCTGCTCCTGAACGGCTACGTCCTGGCGCAATCCGTGTGCGCGCCCGTCGCGGGTTGGTTTACGGATCGGACCTCGGTGCGGGTTGCGCTCGCCACGAGCATCGTGTTCGGGCTCTCCAGTTTCCTCGTGATCTCAACCAGCCCGGGCTTTTTGATTTCTGCCGTTGCTGTCCTGGTCGCCGGCCTGGCCTTCGTGATGGGGAAAATTGCGCTCAATACCATACTGGTCCTTCATTCCAGCGCCGATATCCTCCGTCGCTCCGTGGCCAAGCGGGCAACCTTGCTTAACCTGGGATCTTTTTTCGGCAACAGCATCGCCTACCAGATGACCACGCGGGTGGGTTACGGGGCGCATGCCCTTTTGCTGGGCATCCTGTACCTGCCGCTGGCGATCGGCCTCGCCGCGCCATCGGTTCCGGCGGTTTCCACGAGCAAAAAAAACTGGGGAATGGCCGACGTCAAGACGCTCTGCCGGAACCGCGGGTTTCTCGCCGACAGCCTGCGGCGATTCGCCATGGTCCTGCCGTACGGTTGCTGGGGCACCATCATTCCCAAGTATGTGATCGACCAATACGGCTCGAACAAACCGGTCTGGATCGTCTCGTTGACCAGCCTCTGCACCACGATCATCGGCGCGCATTTCCTGGCGGTTTACCTGTCCGCAAAATTGTACCGTCGGGGTTTCAAGTGGGAGTGGTGGTCGATGACTTCCGTGCTTTTTTATTGCACCGGGCTGATCCTGCTGGTGTTCGCCCACCATCCCGTTATGCTGCCTTTCGCGATTGTAATCTTCATTTGCGGAGAAGTCTTGATGACCCCTTGCTTCGACGAGACGGCCAAGAAACACAGCGGAGAAGGCGGCATGGGCACCTGTCTGGGGCTGCTGCACCTGGTCGATGGCTCCGGTCGTCTGCTGGGCGCCGCTTTCGCGCTGGCGGTTTATGGCGGAATGAGAAACTCGGCCCATCACGAACTCTATTGGCCCGTTGTGGTGAGCGTGTTTCTGGGTGTTTCCACCGCGTTGCATGTCGCCGCTCATGCGCTGGCACGGAGTCAACCGGCAACCGTCGCCAACCAAACCCGGGCGCAGGCAGCCCCGGAACAGCCGCAATTGGACGCCTCCCTGGACGGCCGGGTTGATCCCTGATATGAAAGTATATTCACGAATAATGCTGTGCGTGCTGCTCGCGCTGTCCATGCACGGCTGTGCGCGGCCCGGCGTCCAAGGTACCACCCGCCGCGGCCCAATCCGCGAGGAGGACGCCGGTCACTTGGTTGAGTGTCACAACGGCGTGGTCGTGTCGGTATCCGGCCCTGCCTCGGATGTGGGCCTTTCCATCCTCAAGCGCGGCGGCAACGCCGTCGATGCCGCCGTCGCCACGGCCTTCGCACTGGCTGTCGCCTACCCTCCGGCGGGCAACCTGGGCGGCGGCGGATTCATGCTCGTCCATCCCGCTCCCGGCAAAGGTGACCCGGTTGCATTCGATTACCGCGAGAGCGCGCCGGCTGCGGCCTTTCCCACCATGTTCACCAAGGAGGAGTCGCAGTTCACCCGTAAAGCCGTCGCCGTTCCGGGGACGATCCGCGGTTTCGAGCTGGCGCACCGGCGCTTAGGCTCGCTGCCCTGGCCGGCATTGCTCCAGCCTGCCATAGCATTAGCCCGCAATGGTTTTCTCCTCGATACCAACCTTGCGGATTCTTTAAACGTCACGTTGGCCGCCGCTCCCGAGCAGGCTGAATTCCAGCGCGTGTTCGGAAAGCCTGGCG
>JAQGOT010000329.1 GCA_028293465.1 Pedosphaera sp.
CGCTTGCCCTATCTCCCCGCACCGTCTAGGAAACGTGCTGTGGTTTTTGCCCTGCTCTGTCTGGCTCTCCTGAGCTTGTTACTTGCGCTCTGGCAATGGGTTGTAGCCTGGCGCTTCCCATTGCACGCACGCGTATTGGACCAGTCCTTCACCCCGGCGGTGACTTTGCTCAAGCCGTTGAAGGGTTGGGATGCCAAAAACGCGGATTGTCTCCGGAGCTGGCTGAACCAGGACTATCCCGGCACGGTTCAGGTCCTCTTCGGAGTCGCCTCACCCCAAGACCCCGCCCTCGAGCCGGTGAACCGTTTGATCAAGGAGCATCCGGGCTGTCGGGCCCAACTGGTACTTTGCCCGGAATCGTTGGGAGTCAATGCCAAGGTCTCGAACCTGATCCAATTGCTCCGTTTGGCCGAGCACGAGATCCTCGTCGTGAGCGACGCGGATGTGCTGGTGTCGCCCGATTACCTGCTGAACGCCGTCTCTCCGCTCCGAGCGCCGGATATCGGCCTGGTGAATTCCTTCTATCGCCTCGCCAACCCCTCGACGCTGGCCATGCGTTGTGAAGCCATCGCCATCAACGCTGATTTTTGGAGCCAAGTCTTGCAAGGTCAAAGCTTACAGCCGCTCGATTTTGCCTTGGGCGCGGTCATGGTCACCCGCCGCGAGCAACTGGCAACCATCGGCGGGTTTGAGGCCTTGGCGGATTATCTCGCCGACGATTTTCAATTGGGCAACCGCATCGTTCGCACCGGCAAGCGCATCGCCCTGTGCCCGGTGGTGGTGGATTGCGTCTCACCGCCCATGAGTTGGCCGGAAGTCTGGGCACATCAACTCCGCTGGTCGCGCACGATCCGCGTTTGCAAGCCCGTCCCCTACGCCTTCAGCATCCTGAGCAACGCCACCCTCTGGCCGCTCGCCTGGTTGGTGGCCCAACCGACCAAGACCGTGCTGCTGGCCTTCGGCTGCTGCCTGTTGGTCCGCATGGTCATGGCCCAAACATTGCAAGGGCGATTGGCCCCGGCAACGCGCTCGGGCCGCTACTGGTGGCTGGCCCCGGTAAAAGATTTAATCCACTTCGCCCTCTGGCTGCTGGCGTTTTTCGGCAACCATATAGAATGGCGCGGGCAGCGTTATCGCCTGCGGCGTGATGGCAAGTTGATCCGAGCCTAAATCACTTCACCGCAGATGGTTACAACCTGTTCCGCAATCGTTTTGGCCGCCGGGAAGGGTTGCTCGCAGCGAATTCAGCAAGGCAATCATAAGCCTTTAACCATCAACAGCAACCAACTCTTCGGCGCGTTGACAAGATTATTGCCATTTCTAACTGGCGCGAATGTCACGCTCCGGTATATTTACTGCTGTTAACAATTGGCGAAAATGAGAAGTTGACACTTCCCTCGCCTTTTGATTACTTATCCGTCCCTTTGTAGGGAAAACTTATGTACGCTGTATTGGAAACTGGCAGTAAACAGTATCGTGTCACCGCGGGTGACACACTGGAAATCGAGCGCTTGGAAGTAGAAGCCGGGCAGCCGTTCACTTTTGACCGAGTCCTGTTGGTGTCTAACGAGGGCAAGCTCACCGTGGGTTCGCCCACCGTCGCGCAAGCCACCGTGGTCGCCGATGTCGTGGCCCACAAACGCGGCGAGAAGAAAATCGCCTTCAAGATGAAACGCCGCAAAGGCTACCATCGCACCGTGGGCCATCGCCAGGAACTGACGGTCGTCAAAATCAAAGAAATTAAGGCATAATTTATGGCACACAAGAAAGGTCAAGGCAGCGTCCGTAACGGTCGCGACAGCGCCAGCAAACGGCTCGGTGTGAAACGCTACGGCGGCGAGTTCGTCACCGCCGGCAGCATCATCATCCGCCAGCGCGGCACCAAGTTCTGCGCCGGAGCCAATGTCGGCACGGGCCGCGATTGGACCCTGTTCGCCCTCGTCGATGGCAAGGTGTTCTTCGACAAGGACAGCAAGCGCGTCAACATCGTCGCTGCCGTCGCTCCCGCGAATAACTAATTCGCTCTGAAAAACATTTCGTGGCGAGGTCTCTGGCCTCGCCTTTTTTGTTTCTGAGTGGGATTTTGACAGACGGGCTTGCCGCAAGGAAATTATTGTAGTCGGGTTTATCAGGTTCAGTCCGTTCCCAATCTCATGTTCATCGATCAAATCAAAGTTTACGCCCGCGCCGGTCACGGCGGTAAAGGCGCCGTGGCGTTCCATCGCGAGGCCTACATCACCAAAGGCGGGCCCAGCGGCGGCAACGGCGGCCGCGGCGGCAATGTCATCCTGCAGGCGGACCATGATCTGAACAATCTCATCGGCCAGTATTATGTGTCGCGGCTCATCGCCGAGGTGGGTGAAGGCGGCATGGGCAAGGGGATGGACGGCCACGCCGGCAAGGATCTCCTGGTGAAAGTCCCGTGCGGCACCCTGGTTTGGAAACTCCCCTCCGCTCCGCTGCCACCCGAAGAGGAAGAAGACGAGCAGGAAGATGACACCACCGACGAAACCGAGATGGCTAAGAAACCGGCCAAGCTGGGCACGACCAAGCGACCGGTGATCCGCCATTCCGGTCAGGAACGGGCGTTGGAGATTAACTTGGCTGAAGAGCCAGAAGACAAGAAAACCGGCACCGCCCCGACGACGGAAGGCCAGGAACTCGTGGCCGATCTGACCGAGCACGGCCAGCAGTTCATCCTTTGCAAAGGCGGCCGCGGCGGCTTGGGCAATCGTAATTTCGCCACCGCGCGCCACCAGACCCCCCGCTTCGCCCAACCCGGCGAACCCGGTGACGAAGGCGAATTCCGCCTCGAACTGCGGTTGATTGCGGAAGTCGGTCTTGTTGGTTACCCCAACGCCGGGAAGTCCACCTTGCTCACCGCCATCTCCCATGCCCGACCGAAGATCGCCGCCTATCCCTTCACCACGCTCACCCCGCAGATCGGCATCCTGGAGTTTAAAGATTTCCACCGCCTGACGGTGTGCGACGTACCGGGTTTGATTGAAGGCGCGCATAACAACGTCGGCCTGGGCCACGCTTTCCTGCGCCACATCAAGCGTTGCAGTGTGTTGGTCATCCTTCTGGATATGGCCGGCACCGATGCTCGCCTGCCGTGGGATGATTACCGGCAGGTGCTCAAGGAACTGGAGCTTTACGACCCGTCCATGCTCGACAAACCGCGCCTTGTCGTGGCCAACAAAATGGACGAAGCCGTCGCCGAGGAAAACTTGAAGCAATTCAAGCGCAAGATTCGCAAAACCCCGGTGCTACCCATCTCGGCGGCATTTGATCAAGGCGTCGAGAAATTCAAGCAAACCATCCGCGACGCCGTCGCTGCCGCAGAAGGAGCTCAGGAGGAGAAGTAGCCGCAACTCCGCCAGCGAGACTGCGGTCGAGCGGCGCAGGCTTGGCAAATGCCGACATTGGCGGTAAAGATTGATTATGAACGAAAAAGTCAGCGTGGTGATCGAGAAGGATGACGACGGCTATTATGCCTATTGTCCTGAACTCCCTGGCTGCCAGACGCAAGGTGGAACCTTCGAGGAAATTCTCATTAACATCCGCGAAGCGGCAGAGCTTTATCTCGGGACGCTCAGCAAAAAAGAACGAAAACATTATCTGAGCCGGGAAATTCTGACCACCTCGATGGAGGTGGCGGTTGCCTAAACTGCCGCGCATCAATGCCGCCGAAGCGGAAGCGTTGCTTCAAAAAAATAAGTTCCAACTGATCCGTTCCAAGGGCAGTCACAGAATTTACCTTCGCGGCACGATGCGAGTGGTGATTCCATTTCACGGGGCGAAGATCCTTCATCCCAAAATTGTGAAGCAGGTCATTCACGCAATCGAATCGATTCATTAATTTATGCTTAAAGCTGGTATTGTCGGGTTGCCCAACGTGGGCAAGTCCACCCTGTTCAACGCTGTGACCCGCACCCGCAAGGCGGAAGCGGCCAACTATCCGTTCTGCACCATCGATCCGAACATCGGCATCGTCACCGTGCCCGACGACCGGCTCGAAGTGCTGTCCAAGATCGCCAAGACGGGTGTCATCATCCCCGCCGCGGTTGAGTTCGTCGATATCGCCGGCCTCGTCAAAGGCGCCGCCCAAGGCGAAGGCCTCGGCAACAAGTTTCTCACTCACATCCGCGAGGTGGACGCGCTGGTGCAGGTCGTCCGCTGCTTTGAAGACCCGGACATCCATCATGTCGCCGGGGCCATCGATCCGGTCCGCGACATCGAAACCATCATCACCGAACTCGTGCTCTCCGATCTGGAGACCACAAAAAAGCGCCAGGAGAAGGGCGCCAAGGACGCCAAGCGCGGCGACAAAATCGCCATTGCCGAAGCCGCCGTGCTCGACAAGCTGGTGCCGCATCTCGATGCCGGCAAACCGGCCATCACCCTCGAACTGACGCCCGAGGACAAAGTCATCGCCAAAGGCTTCTACCTCCTCACCGACAAGCCCACCATCTTCGCCGCCAACGTCAAGGAATCCGAGCTCGCCACCGCCGACTCCAACCCGCACGTGAACAAAGTGCGCGAATACGCCAAGACCCACATCGCCTGCGAGACGGTGGTCATCAGCGCGCAAATCGAGAGCGACCTCGTCGATCTCGCCCCGGACGAAGCCAAGGAATTCCTCAAGGAACTCGGCGTGGACGAATCCGGCATCGGCGCGCTGATCCGCAGCACCTATCATTTGCTCGGCCTCCGGACCTATTTCACCGCCGGTGAAAAGGAAGTCCGGGCCTGGACCATTCACACCGGCGACACCGCCCCCAAGGCGGCCGGCGTGATCCACAGCGATTTCGAGCGCGGCTTCATCAAAGCAGAAACCGTCGCCTACGACGACCTCGTCAAATGCGGCTCCGTCGCCGCCGCCCGCGAAAAAGGCTTGTACCGCATGGAAGGCAAGGAATACATCGTCAAAGACGGCGACGTCCTCCTCTTCAAGTTCAACGTTTAGCCTCCGGTACGAACCGCGGCTCCATGAGCCGCAGCAAGCAAAAATCGCCCAGCCCGCCAAAGTTGTCCCGCACGCCGGACCAACCCTCCGCCGCGCCGCCTTTTGATTCTGATATCAACTGAGGTTTGAAATTGCACGACTGGCTAAGGCGGTTTCCCCTCCCTCTCCTCCTCTGGAGGAGAGGGCTGGGGAGAGGAGGCGGTCTACTCCAAAGTGCAATAGCAAACTGGAGATGGTATGAGATTTCAAATCTGACCATTTGAAATCCCTCGCCCGCCAACCCGGATCACCCTTGATCATCTCTGCTGAAGAATCGCATCCAGCACCGCCGTGCGCGTGCAAGCCCGTTTTTGGATGGCCGCGATCGAGCAGGCGATTCCGTCATCGACCGGCTCGATCACTTCCGAAAAGAAATCCATCCCCGCGCCGCGTGCGATTCGTTTCAGGTAGGCATAGGCCGGGGTGAGTTTCTTGACAGTACGGGCGACGCCGTGAAACTGCGCGACGAGAGCGCCGCCAGCGCCGTTCTTTGCTCCGATCACCATTCCCATCCAGGTCTTGACCGGCGACGGCAGGTTTTCCTTCCCGCTGGCGGCGACAATGATCAGGGCCGCGCGGGCCGCTTCCCGCGCGGCAGTCTGCATCACTTCCGGAATTTTGAGCATGGACAACCGCCAAAGACGGATGTTCAGTTTGCAGACCGGGTTGAGCTGTTGACCGAGCCGGTCGCACAGGTCCTTCGCGTGCATGCCGGCGTCAAGATCGTCGTAGGCGATCAGCACCTCCAAACCAGACGCAGCGCGGGCGAACCAATTGTATTCCAGGACGGCGTTTTGGGCGCGCACGTGGAAATTCTGCGCCTGCAGGCTGTCATGAACATAACAATACCGCAGCGTGAACGCACCGCCATAGATGTACATGTTATGCGTGGGCGAGGAGGCGGAGAGATTGCCGTTGGTGGCAAACTCACAGAACTCGACCGTCGCCTCGCTATTCTGCGTGCCACCGGTGATGCCGTTGTCGTTATTGCGGAAGACACAATCCCGCAACAGCAAATTGGTCGCGCCATTATAATAGCGGATGGCAGCGGAGTTGGCGGAAGCCGTATGACAGCCCGTGAAAACCAGGCACGAAATATGATAGCCCGTGCCGCCATCAACCTGCCAACCGCCCCGTCCGCGATCGCCGGCACCGTAACTCCCCGGCGCATTTTCGACCAGCGTGGCGCTCAAGTCCCAGACGGGCTTGTTGCTGGGATCCTGTGCCCGGATGTAAATGGGATTGGCAGCCGAACCCTTGGCGGTCAGGTGCACGCGAAAAGCATAAGTGCCCGGCGCAATCACGACCTCATCCCCTGCCCGCGCGGCTTCAATCTTGGTGTAGCCTGTGGTGCCGTCGGCCGGGCCGAGATTGATGACCGAGGCCGCACTCGGCCGCATGGAGAACAGGAGTGTCAGGCCCACGACCGCACACGCAATGAGAGCGTTCATCACTCATCAGATTACCGGGAATTCCGGCGGCTGACAATCCCATGCGGGAACGTAGGAAAAGGTCGAGGGGAAGTAGTGTTTGCACGCTTTCACGAGTCTGTGATATGGTTCTTTCGTGGTTCACCGACGGGTGGACTGCCTGAATATGGTCGAAATCACCATCAAGTTGTCTGACCAACTCGCCACCACTTTCGGCGCGACGCCGGAAGCGCGCTCGCAGCGGCTTAAGGAAGACGCGGCCATTGAGGAATACCGCGCCGGACGTCTCTCCCAGCGCCAGGTGGGCGAGATGCTCGGCCTTGACTACTGGCAAACCGAACGCTTTTTGGCCGAACGCAACGTGCCGTTGAACTATTCTCCCGACGATTTGGAGGCGGATCGGGCGACGTTAAATGAAGTCCTGAACCGCCCGTGAGCGCCGTCGTCTCCGACACTTCTCCGCTCCATTACCTCGTCGAGTCTGAGGCGATTGAAATTCTTCCCGCACTATTTCAAGAAATCCTCATCCCACCGACAGTCCATCGCGAACTCCAACACGAGAAAACTCCTCCACGCGTGCGGGCATGGGCGCAGTCCCTTCCTGTCTGGGTGAAGGTCCGGGCACCGGCGGTCATGGACGATTCGTTGAACGTGGATCAAGGCGAGAAGGAAGCCATCTGCCTCGCGCGCGAAGTGAAGGCGGTCGCCCTCCTCATAGACGATCGCAAGGGCCGCGCGGAAGCACTGCGTTGCGGACTGCGCGTGGCCGGCACCATCGGTTTGTTGGAGGCAGCGGCGAGTCGCGGCCTGGTGGACTTCCCTCGCGCCATTCAACGGTTGCGACAAACCAACGCCCGGCTGGATGAAAAATTGATTCAAGCTGCGCTGACAAGGAATCGCCCGCGCTAATGCCCAAATCGCGGGCACCTTGAGGCTGCCCCAGGCCGGGCTTCAACCGCAATGCGGAATTTGATGGAAGCTCGGGGTGTGCAGTCCTCATCAGATCTATCTTCCCGACCTGTCCCTCTCCGCGCCCTTTGCGCGAGAAATCCTTGCCGGCGTGCCGAATCCTTGCCGAAAGAGACAAACTCATCTATACTCGGGCAAATCCAAACCGGAACCAAATCATGATGAAACCTCTCTCGCTCCTGCTTGCCCTTGGCCTGGCGCTTTCCTCTGCCTTCGCCGCCGAAACGCAACGGCCCGCCGCCAAACCCGATTTCGCCCGCACGGAGGATGTCGTTTACGGACGCAAGTTCGGCACGGCCCTGACGCTGGATGTCTTCCAGCCCGCCCATCCGAATGGCAAAGGGATTCTCTTCATGGTCAGCGGTGGCTTTTTTTCCGCGCATGAAAACATCAACGCCGACTCCTTCCATCGGCTGCTCGAGCGCGGCTACACAGTGTTCGCGGTGGTGCACGGTTCCCAACCCCGCTTCATCATTCCGGAGATTGAGCAGGACATCCACCGCGCCGTGCGCTTCGTCCGCCACAACGCCGCGAAGTATGGCGTCGATCCGGATCACCTCGGCATCACGGGCGGCAGCGCGGGCGGGCACCTTTCGCTGACGATGGGCACGCAAGGCACCCAGGGCGATCCGCAATCCAGGGACCCCGTGGACCGCGAAAGCAGCGCCGTGCAATGCGTGGCCTGCTTCTTCCCCCCGACCGACTTTTTGAACTGGGGACACGACGGCGACGACGGCGTCGGTTTCGGTCCGACAGAAAAGTTTCAACCCGCGTTCGGGCCCCGATCGCTCACAGCGGAGGGACGGCAGGCCCTCGGCAAAGAAATCTCCCCGATCCTTTTCGTCACCTCCAACATGGCGCCGACGCTGGTAATCCACGGCGATGCGGACAAATTGGTCCCGATCTATCAGGCCAAAATCTTCGAGCAGCGTTGCCGCGAAGCTGGCGCGACTTACAAGCTGATCGTGCGGGAAGGCAAGGACCACGGTTGGCCCGAAATGGGAGCGGACCTGGGCCTTTTCGCCGACTGGTATGACGAGCATTTGCGCGGCATCAAGCCGGCCACCATGAAGCCGACCGCACTACCGGTCTCGAGATGACCGCTTCCGAAGGGGTTCCCCAAGTCGTATTCCCCACAATTCATCCTTAATCAGCGGCCTCGGAATGTTCGCGGTCATTAGCCGTTGATTATTAGCCAATTCCCCATGGTCCCAACGTTTACGCGGCCCGGTTCGCCCAACAATCCGGCACTCGAAATCGCATCAATTGCCTTCCCCATTTCCTTGCCAACGTCCGCCATTCAGAGCATCATTATACAGTCATGAATTGTCTGCTCCCTTACAACCGGATGCTGGTGCTCGCCGGTTTGCTGCTGGGCAACCTGTTTTCGGGAACAGGAGCGCGTGCTGACACGTCGTTGTCCGCTGATGAAGTGGTCCGGCGCGCCGTTCAACGCGCGGAATCGCCGGAAACCCGCTCTGCCCGACCGGATTACGGGTACCGCAAGCATACCATCACGGAGGAGCTTGATAAGAAAGGCCGTCTCAAGGAGCATAAGGAAAAGCTGTACGATGTGCTCGTCGAATCGGGTCTTTCCTCGCTGAAGCTGGTCCAACTCAACGGCCAGAATCTTCCGCCTGCCGAATTGAAGAAGCAGGAGGAGCACGACGCGGCTGAGCGCGCAAAAATCGCGGACACCAAGCCCGACAAGAAAGGCGATGGCCGTGAGAACGTCCTCACCGCCGACCTGGTCGGACGGTTCAAATTCACGCTCCTGGAGCAAAAGCTCATCAACGATCGTCTCACCTATGTGCTGTCGTTCGAACCAAAAAGCGCCGATTTGCCAATCGTGAAGCTCACGGATCGTTTCGTGAACCACATGGCCGGCACGGTATGGATCGATGCGCAGGAATTTGAAATCGCCAAGGCGGACATCCATCTCCAGAACGAAATCAGTCTGTGGGGCGGAATCGTCGGCACCCTTCGGCGTTGCGACTTCACCTTGTTGCGAACCCGTTTGCCGGATGGCGTCTGGTTCAACAGTTTCTCCCATGGCATTTTTGAAGGCCGCAAGCTGTTCGAACCGATGTTGATCAAGACCATGTCGGAATCGAGCGGCTTTCACCGGCTCGCCCTGGCCAAGGATTAATCCTTTTACCCGATGGCAAAAAAGCAAAAGCTTGATCTCACGCCCACCGGCGCGGCCTTGAATAATCCCTTCGCGGCCTTGGA
>JAQGOT010000343.1 GCA_028293465.1 Pedosphaera sp.
GTCGGTCCGGGCACAAACGCGCTCCGATTCCAACAACTGACGCAACCCTGATTGGAACGCTTCCCGATCCATCTCGGACTTCAGCCGCCGGGCGAGCGGGGAAAAAAATGGCGGGTGCGGAATGCAGGCACCCATGTCCAACGCCAGCCGTTCGAGGCCATCCGAGATGCCCGCGATGAAATCGAAGCTGCCGCGAAACTGTCCCATCTGGAAGGAGCGGGCGGCTGACGCGGAGGTGACGAACTCGGTCTGCCCCACAAATTCCCCCTGGGTGGGCCAGGTGACGGCCCCGATGATTCCGCCGCGGGAAACGGACCAGCAACCGTCCCCGACCTGGAAGAAAAGCGAGATTTCCGGATGAACGATGGCCACCAGCAACGTGGCGGCGAAGTCCTGCAATGGAACGCGCCGTTCTTCGGCCAGTTGGAGCAGAAACCGTTGCTGCTCCTGAATCATCAGCTTGCCGTCCAGACGATCATACGCCGCCATGGCCTGCGCCGGATTGGGATGAAGGTTCAGTTCACGGGCGAAGTAGTTGATCGCCCCTTCCGCCACGAGGTAGGCAGCCTCCTCCGCGAAGCGGGCCGAGCCGGCACCATCTGACAGCGCGCAGATGACCACATTTTTTTCCGGCCCGACGAGCCGGAGCGTGCTCCAATCCTGGCAGGGTAGACTGTTTGCCAGGTGAGCCGACCCTCGGACGGAGGCATTCGCGAACTTCCACATCAGGCTAAACGTTCACCGTGGCCCAGCCCGTGATGGCCGGCAGACTGAGGCCGGTGGTTCCGGGGTTGGCCGAGGAAACGGTTCGGAGCGACGAGGAAAGCCAGGAGAACAAGCCCTCGAAATCCAGGCCCTTCAACTGAATGGCCGGGCGGTTGGGGGGACAAAGCTCGTTGAGTTTTCCCTGGTCGGCCTCGTTCACCGCGACCCCAAAGAACATCAATTTCTTATCTGCTTCCCCCTCGTGCACGAGCCCAACCGCCTCGCGCCAGAATTGGGTATCATAATCGGTGGGTTCTCCATCGGTGACGAGGAAGAGCCAGGGACGAAAATAACTGACGCCCGCCGCCCGGTATTTGCGCTTCCTTTTTTCGAGCAGTTCGCAGGCACGGATGACCGCTTCGCCCATCGGCGTCTTGCCGCCGGCTTCAAAGCGGGGCGGCATGAAGGCGGACGGGCTGACAAAGTCCTGCACGGTTTGCACCCCATCCCCGAAGGTGATCACGGCCGCCTCGACGCGCTTGCTCGCGAGCCGGCTGCTCGTCAGATCGTGGGCGAACAGTTCCACGCCCAGATTCAAGAAATCAATGGCGGCTCCCCGCATTGAGCTGGAGATGTCCAGAACGAGGACGCACGGGCACCTGGGCTCCGGATTGTCAACAAATTCAACGTCAATGAAAGGCAACTGGTCGCTCATGGCATATTCGATTTAGTTACTATTATTAAGCCCTATTCGTCACACCCCACAATCGAACTGAATCGCGCGAGGCCAGGCTGCGCGAATCTCCGCAAAACCTTCACAGAGTTCGCGTCACCTTCTATTCAGCAGCACTCTCCTCGGGACGGCATTGTCCCACTTTGAGGCAATCACCCACTTTTGGCGGTGCTGCTACGCTTGATAAGCAAGAGCGATGCCTGATAAAGGAGAGGATCCTACAGAAGGCACCCGCCGCCCGGGAATCATGGGTAGAGCAGGAGAATGGAGCGTGGAACGCGGAGGATTGCACCGGGGCAGGACCAACTTCAACCTCCCGGACCAAGGCAAAACCGAGGCGGGCTAATGCCCTCCCAGACGGACTTTAAAGCCTTCTTTGTGCAGGCGCTGGTGGAGGGAGGCGATGTGTTGGGCATCGCGCGTTTCGACGATGCAGCGGACGACCACCGTGCTGATGTCGCCGTCACCAAACGCGCGGTCATGAGCGATGTCCATGATACTGGCGCCTTCGTCGGCGATCAAAGCGGCGAACGCAGCCAGCCCGCCCGGCCGGTCGCTGATGGTGGTCACGAACTGGCAAAGCCGCCCATCCGTGACGAGTCCGCGTTCGAGAATTCGGCCAAGGATGGTGGTGTCGATGTTGCCGCCGCAAAGGGGCAGCACCACCTTGAGTCCGGCCAGTTCGGGAACGAGACCGGCCAGACAGGCGGCGAGCGGCGCCGCGCCGGCGCCTTCCACGACGGCCTTCTCCAATTCCACAAGGCGCAGGATGGCCAGCGCGATGTCCCGTTCCCGAACGATGACAGTGTGATCGACGAACTGACGGGCCAATTGGAGCGCGTTCTCGCCCACCTGGGAAACGGCGAGGCCGTCGGCGAGCGTTGGCTTGGTGGGAAACAAGACGGGTTTTCCAGCCTTCAGCGCGGCCACGTAGCTGGCGGCGTGTTCCGGCTCGACGCCGATGACGATCACTTTTGGCTTGAGCGTCTTGATGGCGAGCGCCACCCCGGCGATCAGGCCGGCCCCGCCGATCGGTACAATGATCGCATCCAGGTCGGGCACTTGCTCCACGATTTCCAGGCCGAGCGTCCCCTGCCCTGCGATCACCGCCGGGTCGTCAAAGCCGTGGATCAGCGTCAACCCCTGATCCTGTCCGAGTTGCGTGGCATGTTGCCGGGCTTCCTCGTAGTTGCTCCCTTGAAGAATGATATTGGCACCCATCTGCCGGCAGTTAACCACCTTGGTGAGCGGGGCCGAGCGGGGCATGACCACGGTGACGGGGATTCCGAGCAGTTTGCTGTGGTAGGCCACTCCGAGGGCATGATTGCCCGCCGAGGCCGCGATCACGCCACGGTGTTTTTGTTCCGGCGTGAGAAGCAGGAGTTTGTTGCAGGCACCGCGTTCCTTGAAACTGCCGGTGCGTTGGAGGTATTCGAGCTTGCAATGAATGTCCAGTCCAGTGGCCAAGGACAACGGCACCGAGGCCGGACAGGGTGAATGGATTACCTTGCCTTTGATTCGCTCCGCGGCGGCGGTGATGTCAGAGAATTGTACAGGCATTCGCGTGATGAATGAGAGCCATGGCAGTCAGTTGCCTTGAGCTTCAGCCCCGAACCCGGCGCGAACCGGGTTGAGGAACCGTTTGGTTACCGATTTACGGCAATAAAAACTTTGGGGCGGACTGGCAATCCCGAAAGCAGGTGGCCAACCCGTTCAGAAGCGAAGACAGAACTATCCGATCAATTCGCCTTCAGGCTTTAACCTTGGCGAGGCGATCGTTTTTGACCAGTTTGCCACCGTTATTCTTCAGATAATCCTGGACCATCTGAATGCGTCCCAAGCTGGTGGGAACGCGTTTCTGGCTTTGAATGAGGCGGTAATGGGTCAGTGTCTTCCCTACTTCCATGATTTCCACATGGCCCTTTTCTGTTTTCCACAGTTGCCCTTTTTGCAAAGGAGGGAGAGCGCTTGATTTGGTTAACTTCATATCATCTAAAAATTCAATCCAACGTAGTTTACCCCGGATTCCCTTTATAAGACAGCTTTATTCATGATTTATTCAAACCGGGCTCAAACTTCATCCTGCCCCGGCCATTCCTCGTCCTAAATGCTCAGGTATCATGTTCTTACTGCCATTTCAAACAGCGATGAGGACCGGGCTCGAACTGAAGACAACCGGCCAAGGTTGCGATCTGACGCTCCCTTTCTCCCCGTGGTGCGGGTGGGTCTTATCCCCATTTGAAACGGGGTCCTTCACAATGACGTTTGGGGTATGAAGACTATACCAACAAATGTACATGGGATACTCGATTATATCATCGGTATCGCATTACTGTTCGCTCCGAACCTCTTCGGATTTGCCAATCTGGGAGGAGCGCCGGTGGCGGTGGCAAGGTGGGTCGGCATCATCGTGCTCATTCAGGCTTTGTTTACCAACTATGAGTTGGGACTGTTCAAGGTGCTGCCCATGCGGACGCATCTGATGATGGACTATATCCTTTCCATTTTCCTGGCGATTTCACCCTGGCTGTTTCGCTTCAATACTCAACCCGGCAACGTTTGGCTGCCTCACGTCATCGTGGGGATTGTGGCGTTCTTGCTGGCCTTGATGACGCAGACCGAACCACGGCGTGTGCCAGTGCGTACGGCGGCTTGAGGTTGACGGCGCATACCAGGCGAAGCCCTCGGGGGCGCCAAGAGCCAAGGACAATTAGTGGGGACACAGGCGGACGGGGAAGTCGCTTGTCCACCGCCATTTGATCAGGATG
Source organism: Pedosphaera sp. (assembly GCA_028293465.1). Classification (GTDB taxonomy): domain Bacteria; phylum Verrucomicrobiota; class Verrucomicrobiia; order Limisphaerales; family Pedosphaeraceae; genus JAQGOT01. The sequence goes on from JAQGOT010000343.1 coordinate 4,207, forward strand.
GCTGGGCGGCGGCGGCTTCCTTTTCCGTGTTCCCGGTGCCTTGAATGAAGGTGTCACCTTTATAGCGCATGGCCACAAAGATGAAGGCAACGGAAGCGACGAACATCAGGGCGGCAAAGAACAGGTAATAATTGGGCCCCGTCAAACTGGCGGTGCCATCCGGCTTCTGGATAAAGCGGTTGACCGCCGCAGTGAAAAGGTTCCCCGCAGAGTTCGTGGCCAGGAAGAAGGACATGATCATCGACTTCATCTTCTTGGGGGCTTGGGTGTAGGAGAATTCCAGACCCGTGGCGTAAACCATGATTTCGGACGCCATTAGGAACGTATAGGCCAGTAGTTGCCAAGCCATGGTCGGTTTGAAGCCGGCCCCGATCCGGGCTTCAATCCAGGCTGGCACCAGGAACGACGCGACGGCGAAAAAGAAACCGATCGACATCTTGCGGAGCGGCGTGAGCGGAAAGAATTTATTGAGCGCCGGGTAGATCACATACGTGAAAAGCGGGATGTAGATCAGGATCAGGATGGGATTGGCGGCCTGAATTTGCTCCGGTTGCCAATCGTGGCCGAACAGATGGAGGTTCATGTTTTTGGCCTGCTCGACCCAGGCGGAGCTTGATTGGTCGTAGAGGGACCAAAAGAGGGCGATGAAAACATAAATGGGCAGCAGGTTGGCGAGCGCTTTGAGGCCGTCGCGGCTAAAAATTTCCTCGACGAATTTCTTGCCGCTGGGAGGGATGTGAACGAATTTTTTGCGGCCCAGCCAGAAAATCCAGGTGGCGATCAACATCAGCAAACCGGGGGTGCCAAAAGCGACATGGGGGCCGTAGCGTTTTAACAGGACCGGTATCAAAAGCATGGAAATCGCCGACCCCAGGTTGATGGAAAAGTAAAACCAGCTATAGACCCGGCCAAGCAAATGCTGATTCAGCAGACCGAATTGGTCACCCACGTTGGCTGAGACGCACGGTTTGATGCCGCCGGAACCGATCGCGATCAAGCCGAGGCCAATCCCCAGTCCGAGCCGCGTGTCGTTGATGGCGAGTGCCAGGTGACCCAGGCAATAGACGATGGACAGGCTCATGATCGTCATGTACCGCCCGAGGAATGCATCGGCAACAATCGCGCCGAGCAGCGGGAAAAAGTAAGCCGAAGCCACGAAGAGGTGGAACCATTGCCGCGCCTGGGGATCGGTCATGTGATCCGCCTGGCCGTTCGCATTCAGAAGATACTGGGTCATGAACACCACCAGAATGGCGCGCATGCCGTAAAAGCTGAAACGTTCCGCGGCCTCGTTGCCCACGATGTAGGGCACGCCGGGCGGCATTGTTGTCGTCTGGATCGGCGTGGTCAGGTATTTGGTGTTCGCCATGCGATTTAGATAGCTGGATTATTCGTCGGCGGCAGCGTGAGCCCTGGTTCTCTGGCCGGCGCTCAGTGCCACTGCCATAAGTTTGCATTAAAACCGGCTTGGAATACAATGCTTGATAAGGAGAAGATATGATTTCACAGGATTTGGAAGCGACAGCGCGGGCCTTGGTGGCACCCGGGAAAGGCATTTTGGCGGCGGATGAGAGTTTTGGGACCATTGAGAAGCGGTTCAAGGCCATCAACATACCGTCGAGTGAGGAGAACCGGCGCGGGTATCGCGAGATGCTTTTTACTACGCCGGGATTGGGCCAGTTCATCAGCGGGGTGATCCTTTTCGATGAGACCCTGCGCCAGAAAACCGCCGATGGAACCCCTTTTACCGAAGCCTTGCGCAGCCAGGGGATGATTCCCGGCATCAAGGTGGACAAGGGCGCGAAGCCGCTGGCGAACTTTCCGGGGGAGAAGATTACGGAGGGATTGGATGGCTTGCGCGAACGGTTCGCGGAGTATGCCAAGCTGGGGGCGCGGTTCAGCAAATGGCGCGCGGTGAT
>JAQGOT010000368.1 GCA_028293465.1 Pedosphaera sp.
ATCAGCGTCATCGCCGGCGACGACGCCGGTGATGGTCAGGTTGGTGGTGGCCGCACCCGAGATGGTGCCGCCGTTGACGACATTAACATAAATTCCGTTGGTCCCCTTCTGCCATTGGAGAGTGAGCGGGGCCGTCCCGGAGACGCTCGCCGTGAAGTTCGCAATCAAGCCCGGGCTGAGAATAAGGGGTTGCGGCTGGAGGGAGAAGATCGGAGCAGCAGCACCGGCCGTGCCGCTGACCGCAAAAATGGCGGTGCGTCCACCGAGGTTGGTGGAGCTGAGCACAATGTTCGTGATCGGACTCACCGTGTTGTTCAGGATGAACTCGGCGGCAAAAAGCTTTGGATTGCTGTTCGGGGTGGCGGTGAGATTGTTGAACTGCTTGGTGTCCACTTCCACGCGGCCGCTGGTGCCGAGCACAGAGGCCGCTCCGTTAAACCAATCCAATGAGACGAAGGTGTGGGTTTCCGAGCTGCCATCCGCGTGGTTGATCAGGACATCGATATTGCGCGGGCCATTCCCGGAGGAGTTCAGGAACGACAGAGCCGAGTAGGCCGTGGGAGTGACGAGCGTCTGGGTGACGATGGCGTTGGTGGGGTTCAGATACGCCACGTTGTTCTGGGTATAATCTGGAGCGAATTTGTAGGCATGATCCGTCGCGGACGCGTTCGTGATGGTTGAACCGGCCACCGGCAGGCCGGTGTTGGCATAAAGCAGGAACTTGTGATAGCCCTTTTCATACCAGGCATTCACCCCATTCACGTCATTATCCATCGATTGCGTGGTGGCCCCGGTGGGGCCGCGGTGAACTCCACCGGCCTCAACAACGAGGTCATAGGTGTGACCAGTCACGGCGATCGGGCTCCAAGTGGGCCCGGCAGCCGTGGCGCCGCTGAGCGCATAGACCTGGTTATGAACGTTCGCCGCGCCACTGCTGTAGGCCAGGTCGATGCTGGTGATCGGGCTGGCGGTATTCACCACCGTGACATCGCGACCATACAACCTCGGGTTGCCCGGGCTGGTGATGCTGCCTTGGGTGTCAAAGTTCCCCGAGATCACATTTACCCGTCCGAACGAAATGAAAGCCGGGTTTACACCGCCGAACCAATCCGAACATATGAAGGTCCCGCTTTCGGTGGTGGCGTCGGCGTGGTGGATTTTGTAAGCAACCGTCCCTCCCCCGTTACCGCTGGTGATCAGGAAAGATAAATTCGTATAAGCGGCTGGTGTGACCAGCGTGATGGTGGCGTTGGTGACGCCCGTGTCGATCAACCAGGCGTTGTTCGTGGTGTAGCTGGGCGCCATCGTGTACGAGTGATTCGTGAACGACGCGCTCACGAAGGTGGAACCGGCGGCGGGCAGGCCGCTGGCGGGACTGTTGGCGTTATAGCCAATCTCGTACCAACCATTGCCGGTGTTGTTGGTGCCCTGGTCGGTGGTGGCGGAGGTATTGTTGCCTAACGCCGGAACTGTGTTTTCGACAACCACGTCGGCGTTATAGCTGCTGGGAGTGAGTGCAATCGGCGCAAAATCTGCGCGTGCGACGCTCGCGAGGGTAAGCGCGAGCCCGATGGGTACGAGTTTTGATTTCATGGGTATGGTCTGGTTATGTGCTGACTTCTGGCGTGGACAAATTCATGCGTCAGGGCTTGTCACAAAGTGAGTGGAATTGGGTTCCTTTATGCCGGATAAAGCTTTTTCCGTCAATCTAATTTGAACAAAAAGTCAAATTGCTTGTCGTCCGTCTGGTCTGACATCGGGTTAAAGTAATTAAATCCCAAAGTTCGATACGCAAGTCCCTTTCCTATAGGAACTTGTCAATTCCGCCGGGTCAGGGCGGCGCAAAATGAGGGCGGTTGCGAACCTGAGGCTGTCGCCTTTGCGAGGCATCATGCGCGGCCTAATCTTCACCAAAAACCCAACGCGCATCATGGGCTTTCCCGGTGACACTCCCTGTTTCAGCGACAAGAGTTATTGGCAAACAGCAAAAGACAGGTTAAAGCAACGGGCTTGATGCGAATTAAATTGTATTGGCTTTCGATGCTGGTCCTGTTGGTTTTGAGCACCGGCGGCTGTGGCAGCTTCGTTGCCCACCGGATGGCCCAGGCGCCGAACACGTATCCGACCTGGTTCGCGCCCAAAGCCCGGGTCTCCCTGGGCTTCAGTCCCGGATTCCTCACCAACTTCCCCGCGCATTTTGTTGAGGTCGGTCCGCCCGCGGCCAAGCTGCGTTACCGGGTTGTCGAGCCGGCAGATTATGAACTTAAGAGTTCCTCCACCAACTGGCTGAAACACGGCCAACCGCATTACGATTTCACGTTCCATGCCAACGTGCCCGGCCAGACGAATGCCTGGACCGGCGCGCCGCGCGGCACGGTCGTCCTGCTGCATGGTTACGGAATCAGCATGTTTGCGATGGCGCCTTGGGCGCTGCGCCTGGCCCAAGATGGCTGGCGCTGTGTGCTCGTGGATTTGCGCGGACACGGCAAGTCCACCGGACGGCGGCTTTACTTCGGCCTCCAGGAGACCTACGACCTGACCCAGCTTCTGGACCGATTGGCGCAGGATGGCGAATTAAAGCAACCGGTCGCCGTGGTCGGCGAGTCGTATGGAGCCGCACTGGCTTTGCGCTGGGAAGGGGTTGAACCGCGGGTGCGCAAGGTGGTGGCGATCGCGCCATACGCCGTGTTATCGAACGCCGTCCTCAACATCAGTCACGATTATGTCGCGTGGATGCCGAAGTCGTTCATCAGGGCGGGACTGAACAAACTACCCTCGGTCCTGGAGATCCAACCCGGCGAACTCGATTCCACCACGGTGTTGCGCCGGAATCCCGTCGCCGCGCTGTTTGTGGCCGGGGCGGAGGATAAAGTCGCCCCTGCCGCTGAAGTGGACCAATTGCGCGCGCTCGCCGCACCGGGAAGTGAATTCATCGCAGTGCCCCATGCGTCACACGAGGCGGTGACTTACTTTTTCGATGAGCTCGCCGCACCGGTTTCGGCGTGGCTGAACGGGGAAAGCAGCCGACAGCAGCAGGCGCGCGGGCATTAATCAGCCATTAGACATCAAGCTCAGCCGCTAATCAGCCGTGCGATCCCCCCGCCGGCGTGAATAGCGGTTTACAATTTGCCGTCTATCCCTGAGAATATCTCCAGCAAGCACACAATGATTCTCTGAGGACCGATGCGCAAATTTCTGCAACCAATCTGCGTTCTGATGGTAGTCATGCCCGGTCTTTTCGTCCGGGCCGTTGATTCCAAATCCACCGCCGCAGTCGTGGATTTCAACCGCGACATTCGCCCGATTTTTTCGGACACGTGCTTCAAGTGCCACGGCCCGGACGCGAACAAGCGCAAAGCCAAGCTGCGCCTCGACACCAAGGAGGGAGCGTTCGCGGACCACGAAGGTCACGCAGCCATCGTGCCCGGCACCCTGGAGAAGAGCGAGGCATGGCGGCGAGTCAACGCGCAGGGCACCGATGACCTGATGCCCCCGGCTGATTCCGGGATGAAGCTGACCGAGCGGCAGATCCAGTTGTTCGGGCAATGGATCAAGCAGGGCGCCAAATACGCGGATCATTGGTCCTTCATTCCGCCGGCCCATTCGCCGCTGCCGAAGGTCAGAAAGACTTCCTGGCCGAAAAATGACATCGATTATTTCATTCTCGCCCGATTGGAGGAGGAGAAGCTGCGTCCCTCAGCCGAAGCCGACAAGCCCACGCTCATCCGGCGGGTCACCCTGGACCTGACCGGCCTGCCGCCGACGCCGGACGAAGTGAAAGCGTTTCTCGCCGACAAAAGCGCCAATGCCTACGAGAAAGTGGTGGACCGGCTGCTGCGTTCGCCGCATTACGGGGAGCGGATGGCGGTGGACTGGTTGGATGCCGCGCGCTTTGCCGACACCCACGGGTACCACATCGATTCCGGCCGCGACATGACGCGCTGGCGCCAATGGGTGATCGATTCCTTCAATCGCAACACTCCTTTCAACCAGTTCACGATTGAGCAACTCGCGGGCGACCTCCTGCCCAACGCGAAGTTGGAGCAAAAAATCGCCAGCGGGTTCAATCGCAATCACATGATCAACTTCGAAGGCGGGGCCATTGCGGACGAATATCACGCCGCTTACCTGATTGACCGCGTGAACACGACCGCCACCGTGTGGATGGGCTTGACCGTGGCGTGCGCGCAGTGCCACGACCACAAGTATGACCCGATCACGCAGAAGGATTACTACTCCCTCTTCGCGTTTTTCAACAACGTCCCGGAGAACGGCCTGGATGGGGCGCACGGAAACGCGGAACCGCTCCTCCAACTGCCGACCGATGAGCAAGCCGCAACCCAGGCCAGACTCAAAGCAGAGTTCGCAACCGCTGAAAAGGCCTTGAAGCAAGTGGAAAGCGAACAGGCGGCCGCCCAAACGAAGTGGGAGGGAGAAATGAAATCCACCCCCGAAACCGAACCCGCCGGACTGCAATTGCGCTTCACGCTCGACGAAACCTTGAGCGGCCAGGATGCCGAGGGTAAGGAAGTCAAAGGGACGTTCCAAAACACCAATGCTCCGGCCTGGACCTCAGGCAAGCTGGGGAAAGGACTCGCGCTGGACGGCTCGGAAAAAAGTTTCGTCACGACCGGCTCGCCGGTGAGCTTTGAGCGCACCAACGCCTTCTCCTACGGTTGCTGGGTAAAGCAATCCGGGAAGGGCACCGGCGCACTTTTTGCAAAGATGGATGACGCAGCGGCTCTGCGCGGCTTTGATTTGCTGGCGGGCGACGGCAAGCTCTTCCTCCACCTCATCCATTCCTGGCCCGGCGATGCGCTGCGGGTCAGCACCAAGGAGGCATTGCCCAAGGACACCTGGACCCATGTCTTCGCGACGTATGATGGCTCGAGCAAAGCTTCCGGCGTGAAGCTCTATGTCAACGGCAAGGAGGCTCCCGTGGAGGTGACCAATGATAACCTGAGCGACACGATCCTTAACGATGCGACGTTCAACCTGGGTAAACGCTCCGGCTCGCATCCCCTGAACGGCGCCATCGACGATGTGCGCGTTTATGGCCGCGTGGTTTCCTCGAACGAAGTCAGCGCGCTCGCGGACGCTCCCAACCTGGCTTTGGTCCGCATTCCACCCGCGGAACGCGACGCACAACAGCAGAAGGAGTTGAAGCAATATTTCCGCGATCGCCAGTATCCGGCGTGGTCCGAGGCTCATCAGGCGGTGGCAGCCGCGCGCAAAGCCCGCGATGAGTTCGAAAAAACCATTCCAACCACGATGGTGATGGTCGAAATGGACAAGCCGCGTGACACGTTCATTTTGAATCGCGGCCAGTACGATCAGCATGGAGCCAAAGTAACCGCCGCCCTGCCGGCCAGCCTCCCAGCCATGCCGGCGGGAGCGCCCGGCAACCGGTTGGGCCTCGCCGATTGGCTCGTTTCGTCTGCGAATCCCCTCACCGCGCGCGTCATCGTCAACCGCTATTGGCAGATGTATTTCGGGACCGGCATCGTGAAAACCGCGGATGATTTTGGTTCGCAGGGAGAATGGCCGAGCCATCTGGAATTGCTTGACCGGCTGGCGACCGAGTTCATGCAGAGCGGCTGGGACGTTCGCAAAATGCAGAAGCTCATCGTAATGAGCGCGACGTACCGCCAATCATCGGTCCTGCCGGCCGAACTCGCGGCGAAAGACCCGGAGAATCGATTGCTCGCCCGCGGGCCGCGCCTGCGTTTGCAGGCGGAGTTCATCCGCGACCAGGCTTTGGCCATCAGCGGATTGCTGAATCCGGAAATCTCCGGCAAAAGCGTTTCACCGTATCAGCCCGCCGGGTTGTGGGAGGAACTGGCTTCGCGCGAGGACGGAGCCAATTGGACCGCCCAGGTTTACACGCAAAGCCACGGACGGGACCTGTATCGCCGCACGATGTACACCTTCTGGAAGCGGACCTCGCCGCCGCCGACGTTATCGACGTTCGACGCGCCCGATCGCGAGACCTGCACCGTCCGCCGCCCGCGCACGAACACCCCGTTGCAGGCGCTGGTGCTGATGAATGATCCGACCTACGTGGAAGCTTCGCGCAAGCTGGCCGAGCGCCTGATGCTCGAAGCCAATTCCAACAAAGACCGCATCGCCCTCGCCTTCCGGCTGGCCATGGCGCGCGCGCCCAAAGCCGCCGAGCTCAATGTGCTGCTCAAGCTTCACGACGCGCAACTGGCCGCTTATCGGGCCAATGGGGACGCGGCGTTGAAACTCCTCTGCGTCGGCGAGTCCAAACACAATGAAAGTCTCGACAGCGCCGAACTTGCGGCCTGGACGATGGTCGCCAGTGCGATCCTGAATCTCGATGAAACCGTGACGAAAGGTTAAGCCATGAATCCCGAACGTGAATATCGCTCTCTGGTCACCCGCCGCCAGTTCTTCGGCCGCACCGCCGCCGGCATCGGCACGCTCGCGTTGGGCTCGCTGCTCAACGAACGATTGTTTGCCGCCGATGTGGACCCGGCCGCGACCGCCCAGGGCATCCTGCCCGCGCTGCATTTTGCGCCCAAGGCCAAGCGGGTGATTTATCTGTTCATGTCCGGCGGTCCGTCGCACATCGACCTGTTTGACTACAAGCCGAAGCTCCGCGAGCATCATGGCCAGGAACTGCCCGCGTCGATTCGCATGGGCCAGCGCGTGACCGGCATGACTTCCGGCCAGAGTTCCTTCCCGTGTGTCGCGCCGATGTTTGAATTCAGCCAGCACGGCAAGAGCGGCACGTGGATCAGCGAGTTGCTGCCGCACACCGCTTCCATCGTGGACGACATCGCGCTCATCAAGACGATGAACACCGAGGCGATTAATCATGATCCAGCCACCACGTTTATCCAGACCGGGCATCAACAACCCGGACGCCCCAGCCTCGGCGCGTGGCTGAGCTATGGCATCGGCACTGAGAACCAGCAATTGCCGGCCTTCGTGGTGTTGATTTCGCAGGGCAGCGGCAACAAGACGGACCAGCCGATCTTCTCACGTTTGTGGGGCAGTGGTTTTCTTCCGAGCCAACACCAAGGGGTGCGCTTTCGCTCCGGGAACGACCCGGTGCTTTATCTTTCCAATCCATCCGGCGTGGATGCTCCGACGCGCCGTCGCATGCTGGACGCGGTGGATCAGCTCAATCAGATGGCCAAAAAGAGTTTCGGCGATCCGGAAATCAACACCCGCATCGCGCAGTACGAAATGGCGTACCGGATGCAAACCTCGGTGCCCGACTTGACGGACCTGTCCAAGGAGCCGAAGCAGGTTCTGGACATGTATGGCGTGGATGAGAAGGGCACGGACGGCGGGTTCGCCCGCAATTGTCTGCTCGCGCGCCGCATGGTGGAGCGGGGTGTGCGCTTTGTTCAACTCATGCACCGCGGTTGGGACCAGCATAACGATCTGCCGAAACAGATCCGCGGCCAGTGCAAGGATGTGGATCAGCCCGCGGCGGCGTTGGTCAAGGATCTCAAAGCGCGCGGCCTGCTGGATGACACGTTGGTGATCTGGGGCGGCGAATTCGGCCGCACGGTTTACAGTCAGGGAAAGCTTACCAAGGACAATCACGGGCGCGATCATCATGGCCGCTGTTTCACGATGTGGATGGCGGGCGGCGGCATCAAGCCCGGGATCAGCTACGGTGAGACGGACGATTTTTGCTACAACATCGTCAAGGACCCGGTGCATATCCACGATTTCAACGCCACCATCCTGCACACGATGGGCATTGATCACACCAAGCTGACGTTCAAGTTCCAGGGCCGCCATTTTCGTTTGACGGATGTGCATGGTGACGTGGTGAAGGGGTTGTTGGCGTAAGTCAATGTCGGAGCGACCGGTGGCAGGATTCGCCGGAGCGCCGGTTTCCAAACCGACTTTCGGTGGAGGAGCGGCGAAATTGTGCGGTTTCTGCTAATGTTCGCCCAAAGCCCGTTTGGAAACGGGCGCTCCGGCGATTGGCCGAACTTCCGGCGCGCGATTCGCTTGGTTTTCGCCGTTGGTAATTGAGCAATTGACCGGGTGGAATTTTTTCCGCAACTTGTTACCGTGACGTCCCAGCTTGTGCGTTCGCTTGGGGTTCTGCCGCTGCTCTTGGCGGTGTTCTGCGCTCGTACCGGCCTCAGCGCAACGGCTTCCGACCACGTCAATTTCAGCCGCGATATCCTGCCGATCCTTTCCGATAATTGTTATCATTGCCACGGCCCGGACGAGGAGGCGCGAAAGGCCAAACTCCGCTTCGACACCAAGGAAGGCGCGTTTCGCCTGAAGGATGGCAAGGCCGTCATCATCCCCGGCCATGCGGACCAGAGCGAACTCGTGCGGCGCATCACGGCGATCGATCCCGAGGAGGTAATGCCGCCGCCGAAATCGAATCGCAAGCTGACGGCGAAGCAAATTGCCCTGCTCAAAAGCTGGGTGGCGGAAGGGGCCACCTGGAGCAAGCACTGGGCGTTCGTGCCGCCGATGCGGCCGGAGTTGCCTCGGACGGCGAACAAGCGTTGGGCACACAATGGGATTGATGCGTTTGTTCTCGCCCGCCTGGAGCGGGAGAAGCTGAAACCCGCGCCGGAGGCGCGCCGGGAGACGCTGATTCGCCGCGTGACGCTTGACCTCACCGGTTTGCCGCCGAC
>JAQGOT010000229.1 GCA_028293465.1 Pedosphaera sp.
TTGGAAAGCGCGGGCTTGGCGGGCGGATTTGCGTCTGGCATACGGTGCAGCTTAGCGTTTCAACCAAAGGTGTCGAGCCGATTGGATCGTGTGGTCCTCTACAATCCGCCAAAGCGGCGGTGCCGGCGGTTATACTCCTCCAGCGCCGCGTAAAACTGCGCTTTCCGAAAATCCGGCCAGAGCGTCGGTGTGACAACCAGTTCGGCATAGGAAATCTGCCACAGCAGAAAATTGCTGACGCGCATCTCCCCGCTGGTGCGGATCAAAACATCCGGGTCGGGCCAGTTCCGCGTGTAGAGATGATCGGCCACCAGCTTCTCCGTGATCTCCGCCGGATCCAATTCCCCCCGCTTCACCTTCGCGGCAATGCCCCGCACAGCATCGACGATTTCCGTGCGCCCGCCGTAGCTCAGGGCCATGATCAGGGTCAGCCCATTGTTTTTCGCGAGCCCGTCCTGGGTTTTCTTCAACTGCTTCTGGACAAATTCCGGCAACCGATGAATCTGGCCAATCACTTCCAGGCGCACGTTGCTCCGGTTCAACTCGGCGAACTCCGTTTTCATGTAGTGCGCCAGGTACTTCATCAAGGTGTCCACCTCATCCTTGGGCCGGTTCCAGTTCTCGACCGAGAAGGCGTACAGCGTGAGATACTTGATGCCGAGTTCCCCGGCGGTCTTGATGATTGCCCGGACCGACTCGGCACCCACACGATGTCCCTCGACGCGCGGCAGATGCCGTTGCTTGGCCCAACGACCGTTGCCGTCCATGATGAGCGCTACGTGCCGCGGCAATGAAGCCATGGCTTCCGGGCTAAGATGGACAGGCGTGGCAGTCACAGGTTCACCCAATCAAATCCGCATCACAGAAAAATGGTCTGCTCCCGCGATGGCCCAACGGACGCGATGGCCAGCTTGGCGCCGCTCAATTCCGCGATGGCTTTGAGATACGAACGCGCCTTGACCGGGAGATCCTTCCACCGGCGCACCTCATGCGTCGGCGTGAGCCAACCGGGAAACTCGGCGTAAACCGGGGTGCATTTCGAGAACGCCTCAATGTCGTTCGGTACGTATTCGTAACGGGTCGAGCCGACGCGATAACCGATGCACGCCTTGATGGTCTCGACCGTGTCCAACCCGTCCAGGTTCGTGACCGCGATTTCATCGATGCCGTTCACCATCGTCGCATGGCGGGTCGCAACGGAATCAAACCAGCCGCAACGACGTGCCCGGCCCGTGGTGGCGCCAAATTCGCGCCCCATGGCATGGAGCATGTCGGCGATCTCCGCGTTCTCCGTCGGCAACGGCCCCTCGCCTACCCGTGTCGTATAGGCTTTCATCACTCCGACGACCCGGTCCATCCAATGCGGTGCCACCCCGGAACCCGTGCAAGCCCCGCCGGCAGTCGTGTTGGAAGAGGTCACGAAAGGATACGTGCCGTGGTCGATGTCCAGGAAAGTCCCCTGCGCGCCTTCAAACAAAATTCTCGCGCCATGACGGTTGGCATGATCCAGCATCACGACGGTGTTGGTGACAAACGGCTTCAACCGGTCCCCGGCGGCGCGGTACGCCGCATGCACCTTGTTAAAGGAAAGCGGCTTTGCGCCGAACGCCTTCAGCACCTCGTTGTTTTCCTTGATCCGGATCTTGAGCAACTGCTCAAACCGGTCCGGGTTGATCAGATCGATCACCCGCAAACCGGTCCGCGCTGCCTTGTCGCCATACGCCGGCCCGATGCCGCGCTTGGTGGTGCCGATCTTGTGCTTGCCCTTGAGAATTTCCCGCTGCTCATCCAGCTCGCGATGGTAGGGCAGGACCAGGTGCGCGGTCTCGCTGATGAACAGGTTTCCGTCCACCTTGACCTTGACCTTCAGCAACCCGTCGATCTCGCCAACGAGGCTGACGGGGTCGATGACCACGCCGTTGGCGATGACGCATTTCTTGCCCGGCCGGAGGATGCCCGAAGGGATCAGGTGCAGGACATACTTCGTCTTGCCGATATAAACCGTGTGGCCGGCGTTGTTCCCGCCCTGGGTGCGCACCACGAGGTCCGCCTGTTCCGTCAGGACGTCAATAATCTTGCCTTTGCCTTCATCGCCCCATTGGGCGCCCACTAAAATTGTATTCGCCATAAATTGATCTGCTGGAGTTGCCCGCTCTGGGCGCGTCCTTTTTCGCCGCCGGTCCGTTGCCTGCCACTGCAATAAAAATCCCCGAATTGTAAAATCGGGGCTAACGCACGGTATTTACCGGAAGAAACTAAGGACACACCCGCCCGGTGTCAACCGCCGATTCTCATAAAACAGGCGCCCGCCGCGCGTCCGAACTATCGACTATCCTCCCGCCTCCGCCCGCGCTACAGTCTTCCCATGGATTGGCCCGCTGATTATCACATGCACACCCCGCTCTGCCACCATGCGACGGGGCAACCCACCGAATACGCGGCCCGCGCCGTGGCCCTTGGCATCAAGGAGATTGGGTTCTCCGAACACTCGCCCATGCCCAGCGATGACTTCGATGAGTGGCGCATGTATTACAGCAAGATGGACGAGTATGTCGCCAGCGTTCGCCAGGCGCAAAAAGACCATCCACAACTCACCATCAAACTGGCGTTGGAAGTCGATTTCATGCCCGGCCAGGAGGAATGGATTCAAAAGCTGGCCGGACTGCATCCTTGGGATTATTTTATCGGCTCGGTGCATTACGTCGGGAACTGGGACATCGATAATCCCAAAAAACTTTCCGAGTGGAAAAAGCATGATCCCTACGAAGTCTGGTCCATGTATTTCGACTGCCTGACCCAGGCCGCGGAATCCGGCCTGTTCGAGATCATCGGCCATGCCGACCTGCCAAAGAAATTCGGCATCTACCCCGATCGCGACTGCACCTCGCTCTTCGAGCGTTTCTTGAAAGCGGCCGCGAAGCACAATGTGGCCATGGAATTGAACACCGCCGGCCTGCGCAAGGATTGCAAGGAGATTTATCCCAGTCCCAAGATCGTCCAACTCGCCAAACAACACGGCGTCGCCATCACGTTCGGCTCTGATTCCCACGCGCCCGGGGAAGTGGGGATGAATTTCAAGGAGGCCATCGAACTGGCGCGCAGCGTCGGCTACACCCACACCCGCCGCTTCACGAACCGGAAGGCCGAGGCAGTCGCATTGTAAGCCAGCGCTGTAAGCTGAGCTCGGAAAAGATTAGTGGATGCCCGTCGGGCATTTCCTAAAGTGAATTGACGACGAAGACATCGTCCTTGTTTTGGCGCAGGTCGAGCCATTTCCAACTCTCGACGTGGCCATCGCAAAACGAGAAAATGGCGCGGCTGTTATGGCGGCAGGCGGGCTGTTTGTAGGGCGCGGCGGTCCAGCCGTTGGCGGGGGCCGGTTGTTTGGTGGTGATCTCCGTGAAGTAGCCGGCGGCGGGCAATTTATCCGTGTTCGGGTTGCCCTTCGGATAGCCCACATCGCCGATCATCCAGATCTGGCTCGCGCGTTGGATCTGCGTCAGTTTGCGGCTGCCCATCGGCTTGCCGGTGGCATCGGTGGCGTAACGGATGATGCCCTGGGTTTCAGCGTTGCCCTCCAAGGGCCCGTAGCCCTCGCAGGGGGATTTGAAATAGGACGTCATGGAGGGGCTGATGTCCGCGTCTTTGACGGCCGTGCACCGCCAGACGTTGTTTGAAACCGAACTGCTGGTGAGATATTTGGTGTTGTCCAGGATGGCGAACCACCAGTTGGTGGTCACGGTTCCCGCATTGAAGTTGCCGGTGTTTAAGGAGGGCAAAAAATCATTGTTGTCGCCGGCATACATCGTGAACGCGAGGGCGATTTGCTTGTTGTTGTTCAGGCACGCGATGCCTTTGGCTTTCTCTTTGGCCTTGGCCAGCGCGGGCAAGAGCAGGGATGCCAGGATCGCGATGATCGCAATCACGACCAATAATTCGATGAGCGTGAAGCCGGCCGGGCGTTCATGGGCGTGAAAAACGCCCCGGTTGCCCGATTCGAGATCACAGTTGGGAGGCTGACAGTTCATAAAACGACGGGTGAGGAATTGGCGGCGGATGGGAACATCACAAAGTCCAGCATAACCTCATTGCAAGCTGGTCGTCCGAGCCTGCAACCACTCCAAATCCGTGGAGGAGGCATCCTTGGCCGCGCCCGGAGCCGACAAGGCCAGAATCGTCCGGTCCCGCCATTTCTTGATTTCGGCATGGCCGTCGGCAAAGGAGAGTCCGCCGGCACTGTTGTGATAGCTCGCCGGAACATCCGGCCAGGTGGCTTTGTTATTGGGGTCGCAGACAAACCAGCCGTCATTGATGCTGAGCGGGTTCTCATCAATCAACACCCAGCACAGTGATGGAGTGGGGGCGGTGAGGTCCGACTGCTTTCTAAACACGCGCAGTGTGCTCGCCCCGCCATAGCCCTTGATGGAATTCCAGTCGCGGATCGGGTTCATCCAGCAGTTCATCGACATGCTCCGAACGGTGGGCACATTGCCCATCATCTTTCGATCCGCCGGACATTTATAAACGGCGACGTTATTGACATAGGGATAGATCGTCCCGGCCTGGATCAACAGGGCGTTGGTGGCGCCGGGCAGGGTGTCGATGGTGCCCAAAACCCACTGTGACTTCGCGCCTCCGGGTTGTCCGGCGGGATCGTTGGCGAAACTCACCAACTGGTCCATGCCGGCGGTGCGGGCGATTTGTTCAGCATTATCCCCCGAGTAAAGCAGCCAACCCAACTGCA
>JAQGOT010000396.1 GCA_028293465.1 Pedosphaera sp.
TCACCGGCGTGCCGGTGCTGCTTGGACTGCTGCAACCGGGAAGAGTGCTGACGCGGCACGTGATCGCAATCGGGCAGATGCTGATGTCAGCGTTGCTGATTCACTTGACGGGAGGCCGGATCGAAACGCATTTTCATGTCTTCGGCTCATTGGCGATCCTGGCATTCTACCGGGATTGGAGGGTGCTGATCTCGGCCTCGGCAGTCGTTTACGCGGACCACATTCTGCGGGGGATTCTCTGGCCGCAATCAGTGTACGGCGTGCTCAACGCCCCGATCTGGCGGTCCTTGGAACACGCCGGATGGGTCATGTTTGAGGTTGCGTTCCTGATCATCTCCATTCGGAAAAGCCTGAGCGAGATGCAGCTCGTGGCGGAGCGACAGGCCAGATTGGAAGCTTTGAAGGATGGAATTGAGCACACGGTCGCCGAGCGCACGGCGGATTTGACGCGGGAAAATGCCGAGCGCCGGCAAGCGGAGGAGCAGCTTCGCAAAAGCCAGGCTCAACTGGCGCAAGCGCAGCAGATTGCCCGCATGGGAAGCTGGGAATGGGACCTGGTGAACAACAAGGTTACCTGGTCCGAGGAAACGCAACGATTGTACGGACATAAACCGGAAGATTCGGGATCCGCCATGGAGACTTGTTTGGACCGGGTGCATCCGAATGACCTGCCGCGGGTCAATAAAGTCATGGCGGAAGCGGTACGCGCCCGTCAGTCGTTTGTTTGTGATCATCGGGTCGTTCTGCCTGATGGCACGGAACGGGTCATTCAAGGGCGCGGGGAAATCCTGGTGAACCCTCAGGGCGAACCCGTCAAGATGTTCGGGATCGTCCAGGACATCACCGAAGCGAGGCAGGCGGAGGAAGCGCTTCATCGCAGCGAGGAACAATTGCGGCAATCGCAGAAAATGGAGGCGGTCGGCCGGTTGGCGGGCGGGGTCGCGCATGATTTCAACAACTTGCTCACCGTGATTGGCGGCTATTGCTCGTTATCCCAGCTACAAATGGAGGAAGGACACCCGTTGCAAAAAAGCATCGCGGAAATTCAAAAGGCATCTGAACGCGCCGCTTCCCTGACCAGCCAGTTGTTGGCCTTCAGCCGAAAGCAGGTGCTTCAGCCCCGCGTGCTGCAACTCAACGAGGTTGTCGGCGGCATGGAAAAAATGTTGCGGCGCTTGATCGGCGAGGACGTCGAACTCTCCACCACTTTCGATGCAGCGCTGGGGAACGTCAAAGCAGATCCGGGCCAGATCGAGCAGGTCATCATGAATCTGGCGGTCAACGCGCGCGATGCCATGCCGCGCGGGGGCAAGCTCAGCATCAGCACGGCGAATGTCACCATTGATCACCAGACGAACTTTCGCAATCGCACCTTGGAGGCCGGTGAATATGTCCTGCTCGCCCTCAGTGATAACGGCATGGGCATGACCGGGGAGGTCAAGGCGCATTTGTTCGAACCGTTCTTCACGACCAAAGGACTGGGCAAAGGCACCGGGCTCGGTCTGGCGACCTGCTACGGCATCGTCTGCCAGAGTGGTGGCGATATTCGCGTGTACAGCGAACCGAATTCCGGCACGACGTTCAAAATCTATCTGCCGCGCACCGACGCGAAACCGGAGGCGAGCGCCAATTTGGAGCCCAAAGACTTGCCCGCCGGCACGGAATCCATATTGGTCGTGGAGGATGACCCGGCCGTGCGAAAACTCGCCGTCATCATCCTGCGCGAGCGTGGTTACCGCGTCCAGGAATCCAATAATGCTTTTGAGGCGCTGGAATTGATCAGAAAGATCCCGCGATTTGACCTGGTGGTCACGGACGTGATCATGCCGCAAATGAGCGGAAAAGATCTTTACGATCAAATCAAGAGCCAGCTTCCGCAAACCAAGGTGCTGCTCATGTCAGGCTATACGGATGACGCGCTGGCGCACCATGGCGTGCTGGATGAAGCAATATCCTTCCTGGAAAAACCATTTTCACCGTCGGGGCTGGCGCGAAAAGTCCGCGAGGTTCTGGACGCTCCGACACCGCAACCATTCCGCTCAAACGACAACCAGCCTCAACCGTTGAACGCCTAAGTTGTCGGCGGAAACGGAACCCAGACCGGCTTGCCAACTCCTGCCTTACCGCACAAACGTGCGGTAGACGCCGCGCCTGAAAAGGCTGAAGCTGTCCCCATCAATCACCCGGACCACTGACAGCGGTAACCCGCCGATCACTTTTGATTGCTCCGGTCATCGCCTGCGTTGCGGGCAATGACCGGGTCACTCACGACCCAATCAACGTTAATCAATAACAGAAGGATAATTATGTCATACTCGACATCAAAGACCGAAGTACCTTTTGAACTCATTCCCACGCCCGGCGCGCCCGGGAGGAGGCATGCCCGGAAACGGGTTTTAGGTTTGTTAACCTTGGCCTTTGTCTTTTGCGCATCCTCGCTCTTTGCCGGAGTCATGATGCAGGGCTTCTATTGGGATTGTCCCGGCCCGTGGTATCCCACCATGCAAGCCAAGGCAGCCTCGCTGAAGAACGTGGTCGGTGGCTACGGCATCAACCGGATCTGGTTTCCCGTGCCGCAAAAATCAGCCAGCGGCGGCTTCTCCATGGGTTACGATCCCTATGATTATTATGACCTGGGATCGAATAGCCAGAATGGGGGTCCAGGCACGCATTTCGGCACGCAAGCGCAGCTTAAGAGCGCCATCGCGGCTTACAAGGCGCAGGGGATTTCCTGCATTGCCGACATCGTGCTGAATCATCGCAGCGGTGCAAAAAGCGAAAGCAATCCCGATACCGGCGGATCGTCCTACACGGACTTTAGCAGCGTGGCGAGCGGCTTGTGCAAATGGCATTGGGATTCTTTTCATCCCAACTTCAGCGAAGGGAGTGATGAAGGCACGTTCGGCGGGTACCCGGACGTTTGCTATGTTTCGTCCCCGCCGTACAACGATATGAAGACCTGGCTGAACTGGATGAAGAACTCGGCCAACGCGGGCTTCGACGGCTGGCGGTATGATTATACGAAGGGGTTTCATGGCTGGGTGGTTCATGACATGAACGCGGCCACCAGCCCTTCCTTCTCGGTCGGCGAATATTGGGATGCCAACACCGGACTGGTTGATAGTTGGGTCAATGCCGCCAATTCGTCCGCCTTCGACTTCCCGCTGTATTACACGCTGCAGAGCTTCTGCAACAACACCGGCGGCGGCGGTAATCTGGCGGACGTGCTGGATCCGACCAAATGCTATGCGGCAAAAAACTCGGGCCGATCGGTCACGTTTTGCGCCAACCATGACACGGACCAGATTACGAGCGACAAAATGCTGGGCTATGCGGTCATCATGACCTACCAGGGGTACCCCTGCATTTTCTGGAAGGACTATTACAACTATGGCCTCGCGACCGGTGGCGGGAACGGCGCCGGCTGGGGGAACGGCATCAACCAATTGCTTTGGTGCCGGGAAAAACTGGCCGCGGGCTCGCCCAACATCCAGATCCTGAAGAGCAACGATCCCCAGTGTCTCATCTTCGGCAGCTATGGATCTTCAGCGACAGCTCCGGGCTACATTGTGGTCATCAATTCCAATCCCAGCAATTGGAAGGGCTATACCGTCACCACGGCCAACGGATATCTTAAAAACAAAACGCTCAAAGCGTACGCCTGGTCCTCCACCGTCGGCGGGCAGAATTATGCGCCGAACAACCAGTTTTGCGATGGCAGCGGCAACACCTCGATGTGGGCGGCTCCCCGGGGTTATGCCGTTTATTCGGTGAACGGGCTCTGATCGCACTGATTAAAAACGAGCAGGCATGCTTAACGGCATGCCTTCTTTGTTTATGCAGTGGCTTTCGTTTCGCGCAAAGTGGGTTAAGTTGCGTTTAGCGACATTTTCAACCAGCCATGAACAAACGCCAACCGGTTCCATTTTCAGTCCTCGACCTTGCACCCATCCTTCGCGATGGGACGGCGGCCCAAGCCATGGGCAATACGTTGGATCTGGCGCGCCATGCGGAACGATGGGGTTATCACCGCTACTGGCTCGCCGAGCATCACAACATGACCGGCATTGCCAGCGCGGCGACCGCGATTCTTATCGAACATGTAGCCTCCGGCACATCCACAATTCGCGTCGGGTCCGGCGGCGTCATGTTGCCGAATCACGCGCCGCTGGTGATCGCGGAGCAGTTTGGAACGCTGGAATCGCTGCATCCGGGGCGCATCGATCTGGGGCTTGGGCGCGCGCCGGGAACGGACCCACGGACCGCGCAGGCGTTACGCCGGAACCGGCTGAACAGCGCCGACACGTTTCCGCAGGATGTCATCGAGTTGCAATCTTACTTTCGCGCGGCGATTCCCGGACAAGCGGTGCGCGCGGTGCCGGGCGCGGGGCTCAACGTCCCGATTTGGTTGCTTGGATCGAGTTTGTTCAGCGCACAGCTCGCGGCGTTGCTGGGTCTGCCTTACGCGTTCGCCAGCCATTTTGCGCCGGAACATTTGCTCACTGCGCTGGAACTTTACCGCCGCGAGTTCACGCCCTCGGACTCGCTGGAACACCCCTATGCGATGGCGGGTGTCAACGTGTTCGCCGCCGAAACAGACGCCGAGGCGGCGCGTCTGTTTACTTCGCTCCAGCAGGCATTTGTGAACCTGCAGCGCGGGCAGCCGGGCGCGGTCAATCCGCCGATTGACACCATGGAAGGCCGTTGGTCGGTGATGGAGAAAGCGGGCGTTGAGCGTTCGTTGGGCGAATCGATTGTGGGTTCTCGGACCACGGTACAGCGTGGGCTCGAAGCTTTTATTGAACGCACCGGCGTTGACGAAGTCATGGTGACCGCCTCGATTTATGATCACGCTGCGCGGTTGCGTTCGTTCGAGATCGTGGCGGAGGTTCGCGACGCTTTGGCCGGTAAACGAAGTGGTGGAGCGCCCTCAGCCGCTCACCGCATCCCTGCCGAAACCCCTCACTAACGCCGCTGCTTAGTGCTCCAGAACGCGGTAGAAGAAAGCCGGCCGGTTAGTTGGTGGCGCGTCTTGCAGGAGCAGCGCGCCGTTCGTGTAAATGAGCGCGTTGGGCAGCGTTGTCCAATCCAGGAGGTTCGTGCTGGTTTGGACTTCCAGCCAGGCGAGATCGCCCGGTGTCAGCGACCCGCCAAAACTATCTTGTACGCCGAAGCTCAATCCGCCGCCGGTATTCAACACGGGCGAGAGCAAGCGGACGGCCCCGCCGACTTCCAGTTGCGCGTTCCGCGAATTCGTCAAACCCAACGTGTTCCAAACGAGCGCGGAGTAGTTGCCGCGCGAGCTGCGATTGACACCGGCGAGCGTCAGGGTTGGATTAGTCGCGCCGGGGAGGTTGGAGCCGTTGAAGCGCCATTGATAGTTGAGCGGGGGTTGGCCGACCGCCAGCGCGGCGAGCGTGACGTTAGTGCCGGACGCGACATGCCGGCTGAACGTTTGCGCGGTGACCACCGGTGAGCGGTCATTGAGCAATGCGAGCGAACTGCCGCCGCCCGCCGAGATGGTGATGGCGCTGGTTACCTCCGTTGGCACGTTCAATTGTCCGAAGGTGTTGTTGCCCCAGGCGATGATCGTGCCATCCGCTTTCAAGGCGACACTGTGGAATAAACCTTGCGCTCCGCCGCCCGCGCTGATGGCAACGACGTTGCTGAGGCCGGCGGGCAGCGAGGTTGCCGCTCCCCCCGTGCTCCACGCCAGCACCGTGCCATTCGCCTGCAACGCCAGGCTCTGACCGTAGCCGGCCGAGATGGCAACGACGTTCGTCGCAGCGGGAATTTTCCCGAAAGTTCCCCAACCAACGATGCTCCCATCGTTCTTCAAGGCCAGACTGTGAACCGATCCGGCGGCAATCGCGACGACGTTGCTGAGACCCGCAGGCACGTTGATTTGACCTGAGGAGTTTCCGCCCCAGGCTGCCACGGTGCCATTCGCGCGCAAGGCGAGCGAGTGACTTCCCCCGGCGGAAACCGCCACCACGTTGCTCAAACCGGCGGGCACGTTGGTCTGGCTGGAACTGCCCAAGCCCCAGGCCGCCACAGTGCCATCGTTCTTCAGCGCGACACTGAAATAATTGCCTCCCCCCGAGACGGCCACGACGTTGCTCAAACCAGCCGGGACGTTTGTCGCGCCGTTCGCGGTTGTGCCCCACGCGGCGACGGTGCCATCGGGCTGGATTGCCAGCGCGTGAAAGTAACCCGACGCCACCGACGTCACGGTGGCGAGATCCACCGGCGCGTTGGTGAGGCTCGGTCCGTTACCCCAGGCAACCACGCGGCTGAAGGTGATTTGAGCCACGCTGCTGGTGACGGAGCCGAAGGAGTTGCTCGCGATGAGTTGATAGCTGCCGGCGTGTTGTGCAAGGGCGCGGTCAAAGACGAGGTCGTTCGTGCCACTGGCAGCAGGAACGCCGTTTTGCAGCCATTGCAACTGCAACGGGCCGGAGCCAATGACGGAAGCACCGACCGAAAAAGGGCTGCCATAATACGCAAACCGACTTACCGGTTGTGACATCAGGACCGGCGGGCTGTCCACGATGGTCACGGGCACGGAGACGGATTGCGCGACTCCGAGCGCATTGCTGACAACGAGTTGATAATTGCCGGCGTCGCTGAATTGTGCCGGCGGAAGAGCGAGCGTTTCGGTGGTCGCACCCGGGAGTGCGCCGCCATTCCTGAACCATTGGAAACTGAGCGGTGAGTTGCCGACGGCTTTCGCCTTCAGCACGAGATCGCGTCCGGTGAAGAAAGTGCCACCGATGGGCGGGCGCACCAAGAGCGGGCGTCCGTCATTCTCAAGGGCGAGGGCATGGCGGTCCCCACCCGCGAGTGCCACGACGTTCGAGACGCCAACGGGGACATTGGTCCATGCCGCAACAGTGCCTCCCCACGCAGCGACGGTCCCGTTCGAGCGCAAGGCCAGCGCGATGCCCGTGGTCTGATCTGCGCCGCCGGCTGCCTCTACAGCGGTGATGCCGCTCAAACCGGCAGGCACGTTGGTGGGAGCCCCAGTAAACCCCCAGGCGAGCACATTGCCATTGGTGGTGACCGCCAGATTGAGCGTCTCGGCTGCCGGGCTGATCGAAACCCCGGTGATGCCGCTTAGCCCCGTTGGCAAAGGCACGAGGAAGATACTGCCCCAACTCGAAACCGTTCCGTCCTCGCGCACAGCAAGTGTTTGCGAACCGCCGGCATCGATGATCTTCACCTTGATCAAGCCCGGCGGAATGTTCGTCTGCTGTCCAGGCGGCGTGCTGCCCCACACCACGACTGTGCCATCGGAGCGCAAGGCCACGCTGTGCGTGATACCGGCGGCCAAGGCGATCACGTTGCTCAAGCCGGCGGGCACGTTGGTCTGGCCGGAGCTGTTCGATCCCCAGGCGACGACAGTCCCGTTCGAGCGCAGAGCCAGAGCGTGATTCAGGCCGGCAGCGATGCCGACGATGCCACCGAGGTTGGCGGGCGGATTGGTGATGGGATTGTTGACGCCCCATAGCAGGAGCGTACCATCGCCACGCAAGGCCATGCTGTAACTCGAGCCGGCGGCGACCGCGATGACATTGCTCAGGCCAGCCGGCGGCCAGGGCGGGAAAGTGGCAACCTGCCCTAATGAACCCCAGGTGGCCACCGGGCCGGGGGTCAACTGGGCGACGGCGCTGGTGACCGCGCCGCCGAAATTCGTGATGACGAGCTGATAATTGCCGAAATCTCCCGCGAGAACGTTGCTGATGGTGAGCGTGGTTTTCGTGGCGTTGGCGATGGGCGCGCCATTGAACTGCCATTGAAAACTCAGCGGCGCGGTGCCGGCGCCACCGGCGGTGAACGTCACCGGCAAACCCACCGGCACGGAATAGCCGCGCGGTTGCGTGGTGGTGGTGGGCGGGACGATCACCGTGGCGACGGCGACCTGACTGGTGGCCGTGCCGCCAGGATTGGCGACGACGAGGGTGTAGTTGCCCGCGTCGGTGGTCTGCACATTGGTGATGTTGAGAATGTTGCTGGTCGAACCGCTGTGTCTCGCATCGTTAACGAGCTGCGTCGCGCCGCGATACCATTGATAACTGAGCGGCGCGTCGCCGGTGGCCGAGGACACGAAGCTGGCATTGGAGCCGACGATCAAGGTTTGATTGGTCGGCTGGAGGATAATCGTGGGCGCTAATAATATGGTGAGCGTCGCCACGGAACTGGTCGCGGCCGCGTAGCCGTTCGTGACCATCAATTGATAGTTTCCCGCATCGTTGGTTTGGAGGCCCGTAATGGTCAGTGTGCCGCCCGTCGCTCCAGAAATGCGTCCGCCGTTTGCCAGGTCTTGTCCGTCTTTCTGCCAATGGTAAAACAGCGGTGTCGTTCCGGATGCCACGGCAGAGAAGGCGACGCTGCCATTCACGAAGACCGACTGGCTGGTGGGCTGAACGGTGATCCGGACGGCATTCGTCACCGTCACCGTCGCCACCGCGCTGGTCACGGAGCCAAAATCATTCACCACGGCAAGCTGGTAGCCGCCGGTCTGGACCGGGTTGATGTTGGTGAGAGAAATCCAACTGTTGGTTTGACCTGACAAAGCACCACCGTTGAAAAGCCATTGATAACGCAGCGGCAACGCGCCGGTGACTCCGGCATGAATTACGATTGCGTCGCCGCCGCTGACCGTGCGATCGGACGGCTGGCGCCAGAGGCGTGGCGGAACCTGGGTCTGCGGGTCACGGATGAGCGCCAGCGCATGATTCACACCCGCGGAAATGGCGACGATGTTCGTCGCCTCGCCGGGCGCGTTGCCAATGTTGCTCCAGCCAACCAATGTGCCGTCGCGGCGGAGCACGAGGCTGTGATAGCCTCCGGCAGCAACCGCCATCACGTTCGTGGCATTGGGCGGAATGGTCACCGCGCCGTAGCCGTCCCCGCCCCAGGTCACCAACGTGCCGTTTCGCCGAACCGCCATGCCGTGATAATAGCCCATGGCCACATCCACAATATCACTCGTGCCGGCGGGCGGAGGTCCGACGCCGCTCCAGACGAGCACTGTGCCATCGGCGCGCAACGCGATCCCTTGCGCAATCGCCACAATATTCGTGGCATTGGCGGGAATGGCCGTGCCGCCCAGCCCAATCACCGTGCCGTCGGCGCGCAACGCACAATCCGGCGCCAGGGCGACAATGTTGGTGGCGTTCGGGGGAACGTAGTTGGTGACCCCGCCCCAGACGAGAAGGGTTCCATTTTCCCGCAACGCCAGGCTGAAGCTCGCGCCAGCGCAGATCCGCACAATGTTCGTGGCATCTGGTGGAACATCCGTCTGGCCGTACAGGTCAGTGCCATAGGCGAGCACCGAACCATCGCCGCGCAGCACCAGGCTATGGTCGTAACCACCGGAAACCGCAAGCACATTGGTGGCGGTGAGGGGAGTGTTCAGGGCGCCGGTGTAATAAGGGATGGAGTTTCCCCAGCCCCAGACCGGGGTGATCCAGAGCCTGGCGTCGGTGCTGGTCACCGCGCCGACCGCGTTGCTGACGATGAGGTGGTAGAATCCCTCATCGCCATGTTGGACTGGGGAAATACTCAAGACAGGATTGTTGCCGAAGGGGTCGGAGTAACTGGCAAAGCCGATACGGCCGCCGTTGTAGAGGTTAGTGCCATCCTTTTGCCACTGGAAAAAGAAGGGTGGGGTGCCCCGCTCATAAAAACCGAAGGTGGCGGTGGCCCCCAACGACACGAAAGCGTCCAGCGGATTCAGTTCGAGCGATGGCGGGATCATCACGGTCAGCGTCGCGACGGCGCTGGTGATGGCCGCGAGTGAATTGGAGACCACGACGGTGTAATCGGCGGAGGCGGTGGTTTGCAGGTTCGTCAGTGCCAAGCTCGTGCCGGTGGCGCCGGCGATGGGCACGCCATTGGTCTGCCATTGGTAATTCAGCGAACCGAATCCTGTGGCGGCGACCGTGAAGGTGACGTTGGTGCCGACGGGCACGGTCTGGCCCTGAGGTTGGGTCGTGATGTTGGGTGCCTTGCATTTGCCGGCGGCGCCCGCCGCGTAGATGGCGGCGATCTCGTTGGAGGAAAGCGCGCGGTTGTAGAGGGAGACTTCGTCCAAGTTGCCTTTGAGCTTGTGGTCCCAGGCAGGTTGGCCCGAGGTGCCGAAGCAGAGCGGGAAATTGCCGTAATCCTGGGGGAAGGCGATGTTGGTCTGCCGCTCCAACGCGCCGTTCACATAAAGCTGGAGGAAGTTGGAGCCGCGCGCCGCGGCCACGTGGTACCAGACGCCCGTGCTGATCAAAGTACTGGAGTGCAGTTCCACGGACACGCCCGCCGAGGAACTGACCAAGAAACGAAAGACGTCGCTGGCACCGACGCGGGTCTTGCTTAGGTCAAAGCCTTCGAAATTGCCGCTGCGGGTGTTTTGCTTGAAAACGAGGTATTGGTCGCCGGCCGGCGAGCCGCCCGAACCGGCGGAGTTCAGGGAACTGAACCTGACCCACGTTTCGATAGTCAAGTTGGTGGGTTGGAGGACAATGGAGTTGACGATCTGAACGAAGGCGTTGGTGCCGTCGAAGTTGAAGGCCGAGCCGACCACGCCCGGCGTGGTGGTGGTGGCACCGCCTTGGAGTGTGCCTTGGTTGGTGCCGGCAATGTTGGTGGCGTTGCCGTCGCCCGGCCACCAGCCGACCAAACCCGCCGGAGCGGGCAAGCAACTCGCAGCGCGCATCTGGAAGGTGGAAGTAATGCCGAGGAGCAGCGCGAGCACGAGCCAGGGGCGGCATGATGTTCGCGGAGGGATCAGGCAGGTCGAAAGCATGCGCAAAATCCGATGGTCAGATATCCTCATATTTATATCTTCTATGGTTCCAGGATCCGGTAAAAGCGGGCCGGGGAATTCGTTTGGTTCACGTCCTGGAGCAACAAAAGTCCGTTGGTGATGGAGAGCGCATTGGGCAGCGGGGTCCAATCCACAAGGTTGGTGCTGACCAGCGCGGTGAATCCGGCCAGATCGGCAGAGGTTAGTGATCCGCCGTCGGCATCGCCGGAGAGAAACATAACCCTGCCGCCGGCCAACCTGAGGGGCGAGGTGAATTTCTGCGGGACGAGAACCTTCACTGCCGCGTTGCTGCTGATTGCGCTGCCGCCAACATTGGTGACGACCACCGAGTAGAGACCGTTGTTCGCGCGATTGACGTCCACGAGCGTGAGGACCGGGCTGTTGACTCCTACGGTGTTGGTCTGGTTTCGCCGCCACTGGTAGAACAACTGGCCGAGGCCCGAGGCAGTGACCGCCAACTGCACCGTCGCGCCAGCATTTGTAACGAGGCCCGCTGGTTGCGAGATGATCACCGGCGGATTGGGAGCATATTGGAATTGGTCCACCCA
>JAQGOT010000438.1 GCA_028293465.1 Pedosphaera sp.
GCGGGCCGGGATACCTTGCGTGGCTGGCCAGCAAAGGGTTTACCCAGGCGCAATTCGACGCTTCGGGTTTCACGGTGGATGTCAGCGACAGCGGACTCGACAACGGGACTGCTTCGCCTAATCACCCTGGACTGTATGTCGGCGGGAACATCACCAACGCCAGCCGGGTGGTTTACAACCGCTTGGAGGGCACCACCAATGCCGGCAGCACGCTCCATGGCTGTGACGGCCACGGCACCCTTAATTCGCATATTATCGGGGGCTTCAATAACCTGCCCAACGGTTTTCCGCATACTGATGGTTCCGGTTTTTACTACGGACTGGGTGTTTGCCCGTTCGTAAAAATCGGGTCCTCGGTGATCTTTGATTCGGACACTTTCACGAGTCCCAATTTTGCGACCCTTCAGTCCTCGGCTTTCCATGACGGCGCGCGGGTCAGCAACAACAGTTGGGGGGGCAATGCCGCCGGCGCTTATGATGCGCGGGCCCAGACCTACGATGCGTTGGTGCGGGACGCGCAGCCCGCTGGGGCGCAGTTTCCGGCGGCGGGGAACCAGGAGATGGTGATCGTATTCGCCGCCGGCAACGCCGGGCCGGTGGTGCAGACCATCGGCTCGCCGGGCAGCGCGAAAAACGTGATTTCGGTGGGAGCGGCAGAAAGCGTGCAGGCCATCGGCGGCAGTGACAGGAGTGGCGTAAGCGATGCCCAGGCGGACAGCGCCAATGATATCGTTTCGTTTTCCAGCCGAGGACCTTGTGCTGATGGGCGGCATAAGCCGGACCTGGTGGCACCGGGGACGCACGTGAGCGGAGGGGTCGCCCAAGATATCAATCCGGGAGTAAATGGCACGGCCGATCCTTGTTTCACAGGCGCTGGTGTTTCCGGCGCCGGTGTGGGGATCCATTTCTTTCCGGCAGGGCAGCAGTGGTACACGGCTTCCTCCGGCACCAGCCATTCGACGCCGTGCGTGGCGGGCGGGTGCGCGCTGGTACGCCAGTATTTCATCAATCAATTTACCAACACGCCCAGTCCCGCCATGACCAAGGGTTACCTGATGAACTCAGCCCGTTACCTGAACGGCGCGGACGCCAATGACACGCTTTGGTCCAACAGCCAAGGCATGGGGGAGATGAACCTCGGTTTTGCCTTCGACGGAACACCGCGCATTTTGCGTGATGAAGTGCCGGCCGACCTGTTCACGGCCAGCGGCCAAACGCGGACTTTCACCGGGACGATTTCCGACACCAACAAACCGTTCCGGGTGACCATCGTCTGGACGGACGCGCCCGGCAACACGACGGGGAATGCTTACAACAACGACCTGGATCTGATTGTCACGGCGGGGGGTAACACCTACAAAGGCAATGTGTTCGATGGCGCTTCCTCCACGACCGGGGGCACCGCGGACACGACGAACAATGCTGAGAGTGTCTTCCTGCCCGCCGGCCTTTCGGGAAAGTTTTCGGTGCAGGTGACCGCCGCCAACATCAATTCGGACGGAGTGCCGAACAACAGCCATCCACTGGACCAGGATTTTGCCCTGGTGATTTACAATGCCACCGGGCCGCTTGTTAACGCTTTAGATCCCATCCTGGGCGCCGAAAATTGCTTTCCCACCAACGGGTTGATCGACCCCGGCGAGACGGTCACCATGAACATCGCGCTGCAAAATGTTGGCAACGCCAGCACCACGAATCTCGTCGCGACGCTTCAGGCGACCGGGGGTGTGGTCAATCCCAATGGTCCGCAAACTTATGGCGGTCTGACGCCGGGAGCCGCGGCCGCGAGCCGGCCGTTCACGTTCACGGCGAATGGAACGTGTGGTGGGACGATCACAGCCACACTGCAACTTCAAGATGGTCCGGTAAATCTTGGGTCTGTGAGTTTTAACCTTTCACTCGGCAAATTCCTGCCGATAACGACACTGGTTGAATACTTCGATGTAGTTACGGCACCTGCGCTCCCCACGGATTGGACGACTTCGGTTTCCGACGCTGGAGTAAGCTGGGAAAGCTCCACCGGGGCCGCTGACTCCGCGCCCAACGCGGTTTTTGCGGCGGAACCCCCGAGTCCCGGCTTGACCGAACTGGTGACGCCGAGCATTCCCATTCTCTCGTCAGCAGCTCAACTGACTTTCCGGAACCGTTACGACATCGAGGGTGACCCAATCGCCTCATCAGCTGCTTACGACGGAGGAGTGCTGGAGATCGCCATCGGGAACGGAGGATTTACGGATATTCTGGCGGCGGGCGGCGGCTTTGCCGGTGGCGGCTACACGGCCACGGTGGACCCCGCGGACGATAACCCGCTGGCCGGCCGACAGGTTTGGAGTGGAAATTCGGGCGGGTTCATCACCACCACGGTGAACCTCCCGGCGGCGGCGGCGGGTCAGAGTGTCCGGTTCAAGTGGGTGCTCGGAACCGACACGGCCAATGGTTTTGGCGGCACCGGTTGGTACATTGACAGTGTGTCGATCCAGGATGGCACTTATACCTGCTGCAACGGCTTGTTTGCGCCGACCATCGTGAACCCACGCACCAGCGGCGGGAATGTCACCTTCTCCTTCCAGACCATCAACGGTCAAACCTACAATGTGGAATACAAGGATACGGTCACCAATGCGACGTGGACGACCTTGCAATCGTTCAGCGGCGACGGTTCGGTGAAGACGATCACGAATGCGTTGAGCACCCCGCAGCGTTTCTACCGCGTCCGGTCGCCGTAGTGTGAAGAGATGTTGTGTTGGGGCAGGTTGCCGGTAGGGTAGGCGCATGCAAATTCGGGATGCAACGGATGCTGACCTGCCGGCGATTGTGGCGATCTATAACACGACGGTCGCCTCGGGGATCGTGACGGCGGACATCGAGCCGGTGTCGGTGGAGAGCCGCCGCGCGTGGTTCGCGCAACATTCGCCGGCGCGACGGCCGCTGTGGGTGGCGTTGGACGGGGAGCAGATTCTCGGGTGGTTGAGTTACTCCTCGTTTTATGGACGACCCGCCTACGACGGGACTTGTGAGGTGAGCATCTACCTGGCGCCGGATCAACGCGGGCGCGGGTCGGGAAGCGAGCTGCTGAGGCGTTGCATCGCGCACGCGCCGGCAATCGGGGTGACGACGTTGCTGGGCTTCATTTTCGGGCACAACGAGCCGAGTCTGCGCCTGTTTGAAAAACATGGATTTGCCCGCTGGGGTCATTTGCCGCGCATTGCGATGCTCCACGGCGTGGAACGCGATTTGATCATCGTGGGGCGGCGGGTGGACCCGGTCTGATCAGCGGCTCTTCAACCGATAAAAGGTCTGGCCCGGCGGCGGCGAGACAATCACTTGTTCCTGAAGATTCGTGAGCGTTGGGGTGGTGGGGACGTCGGTCCAGTTCGTGGCGAGGCTGGAGGTCTGCTGCAGGACGAAGTCCATCGAGGGAATGGTCCAGGAAAGGGCGGCTTGGTTGCCGACAGGGGTGATCGTAAGGAGCGGCGCAGGCGTGAATTGGGCGGCATAGACCAGGCCGGAGGAAACGGCTGCTACCAATCGATTTCCGTCGGCCGAAGAGGCGGCGCAATACCAAGCCTGAGTGGAGTCGCTGCTGGCCAACCAGGTGACTCCTGAATCCGTCGAGACGTAAACTTGCATATAGGAGTAATTCCCACCGCCCACCGCCACCAGTTTAGTCCCTTCCGCTGACGAGGAAATGGTCTGCCAATAAACATTGGGTGCGGTGGTCATTGACCAAGTGCCTCCGGAGTTCGTGGAGGTGTAAATCGGGCCGCCCCAAATTCCAGCCGCCAATTTCGTGCCGTCCGCCGACGAGGCGACGCAATTCCATTGATGAGGAGGCAGGCTGGTGGCGGTCCAGGTGACACCGGAGTTGGTGGAGGTGTAGATTGGGCCGCGCAAGAAGCCATCCGCACGCGTTGAGGCCGCCGCCACCAGTTTGGTTCCATCAGCCGAGGAAGCTACGGCAGACCAGAAGTGTTGGGGCACGCTGGCGGCAGACCAATTGGCGCCGGCATCTGTGGAGGTGAAAATTGCGCCGGTAATGCCGCCGTCCGGGAGCTGTGTCCCGGTGACGGCGACCAGTTTGAGTCCATCGGCTGATGAGGCGATGGCATTGTAATTTGTGCTCGGCGCAGCGCTCGCTGTCCAGGTGGTTCCCGCGTCAGCGGAGGTGTAAAGCGCGCCCCTAAGGTCGCCGTCCGGGAGGAAAGTCGCGGTTATCGCTGCGACTCGGGTTCCATCCGCAGAACAAATCACCGACAACCAATTCGTGCTGGGCGCGGTGGTGGCCGCCCACGCTGCTCCCGAGTTCGTCGAGGCATAAATTTCGCCGAAAAACGACGACGCTGCCACCAGTTTGGTGCCATCTGCTGAGGAGGCTAAACTCCGCCAGGAGCCGCCGGGCGCGGGTATCGCCCGCCAGGTGGATCCCGAAGGAGGAGATGTGTAAATCCCACCGCCTCCCAATGAGAACGAAATTGAGGTGGCGGACCCGAGCGAGGTCACGACCAGCCGGGTTCCATCCGCCGAAGAGGCCACCGCAGACCAATCCTGAGTCGGTGCATCGTTCGCGGTCCAAGTCAGTCCCGAGTTCGTGGAAGCATAGATCTGGCCCGAACTCGCCACTGCCACCAGCCTGGTTCCATCGGCGGAAGCGGCCACGGAAGACCAGTTGTTGCTTGGCGCGCTGGTAGCCATCCAATAAATTCCCGAACTCGGCCAGGTATAGATCAAGCCAGCACCCGATGCGGCCACCAGCGTGGTGCCATCCGCCGAGGCGGCCATGGTTTTGATATCTGCATTAAAAGGGAACCCCCCGGCAAAAGCCCAGGTGGCTCCCGAATCCCCTGAGTAGTAAACCGAACTGGAAGTCACCGCCGCCAACTTGGTGCCGTCGCCCGAAACAGTGACCGCTTCCCAAAATGCGGCGGAGAAGTTGGTGGTGGCCCAGCTGGCTCCCGAATTCGTCGAAACATAAAGCGAGCCGAAAGAGGCTGCGGCCAACAATACAACTCCATCCGCCGACAAAGCCACGTGAATCCCAAAAGTGCCTGTGATCAGCGCGCTAACCGGCGTCCACGTGACTCCCGCGTTCGTGGAGGTATAAATCGGGCCGGCATACGCCGCCGCCGCCAGTTTGATTCCGTCAGCCGAGGAGGCGACCGACTGCCAGTTGTTAGCGGGCGCTGACGTTACGGTCCAAGAGGCGCCATAATTGGTGGACGTGTAAATATTAAACCCGACAGCCACGAGTTTGCTGCCGTCTGCGGAAGCGGCCACCGCCTGCCAGGAACCACCGGGCGCGCTGGTGCCGGTCCAGGTTTGGGCGTGTGCGGGATCTGGGGCGGCGAGCAGACCGCTTATAGCGACTGACCCAAACAGCAGATGGCTTAACTTCATGATTTGCTTACCAGGGTGATACACTCCTCGTATGGCGGTTGGTTTCTATCAGCCGAAGTGGGGGAAGGCAAGGAAAAGCGGTGTTGGTGACGACGAGTGTGAGCGGTTTGGGTTTGGATTTGCCAACGTTGTCAGCGACGAAAAAGTCACGGCCGCCCCGAGTATCGCCCTACCGGTAAGATGAAACGCGTTCGCCCGGGTTCAACCGTCGGGGAGGAGGATTGTGGCGCGGCGCGGAAGGAATCAATGCTGGCCGTATTTGTCGAGGGCCCACTTCATGGTCGGCAGTTCGCCGAAGGTTTTCATGCGGTCGAGGTAGCTGGCCATGTCCTGGTCGGACATCTGCTCCAGCAGCCCGGAGCTTCGTTGGTTCAGGTCTTTGATGGTCGCGCGCTGTTGGGCGATTTCGCTGAGCCGGTCCTGCACGGTCTGGCCGGAGTTGCCGTAGGGGGCGGCAGGGTCCATCGCGCCCAAGGCGTTCCTCTCAATGACCAGGCCGACGAGGGTGTTGATGAGCGGTTGTTGCGGCGAGTAGCTGACCTGTTGCCCGAGGTACGCGGCCATTTGCAAGGCGGCCTGCGCGGAGGCCGGATCACCGGCTTGCTGGTAGGACTTCGCGAGGTCGCCCAACTTCAGGCCCAATCCCTTGAGGGGCGCGAGTTCCGGCAGCAACACGGAAGAGGCAGCCACGGCTCTGGCCTCAGCTTCCGGGTAACCGGCGGCGAGGAAGGCTTCTTCCGAATTTTGCATGAAGTCCCACGAGTAATCCTGCCAGTTTGATTTCCCGGAAGCGGACTGGAGTTCCTGCAAGGCCTGCTCGGTCTGGCCGGATTTCAAATAGTTGCCCGCCAAGAGATAACCCCCCAGGCTGTTGTTGGGGTCGGATTGCTTCAAGGCCTCCAGCCATTGACGGCGATCTTCCGGGGTCGCATCGGCCCTGAAAGCGGCGGCGTAGGCGACGCGCGGGTCGTTGGGATATTTTTGCATCGCTTCCAACAGGAACTTTGGGTCGCCGGTGGTGCGGAGGGCGGCGAGGAGGCTGCCAGCATTTTGGTGGTTCGCGGCCAGATAGGATTCGAGTTGCGCGGGGTCAAGCTTGGGGAGTTCCCCGCCGTTAAGCAGACGAACGGAAAGGCGGGCGTAGGCGTTGTTGGTTTTGCGCGGTTCCTCCACGGGCGGTTCGGTTGGGGGAGCGGAAGCGGTCACGTGCGGCGTCGGCAGTTGCGGTGTGGCGACGCTTGGGGCGGCAGGTTCAGATTCCGGCGCGGGCACGGGCGCAGGTGAATGGGAATGATGGTAAACGGCCAGGCTCACGATTAACCCCACGAGCAGAACAATGGCGAGCTTGCCTCTCATAACACTGACGTTGATTGCATGAAGCTTTGACCGTGGTCATGGGGAATCGTCACGCGGGAAGATGCTCCTGGTTGCGCGGACAGCCTGAAGTTATTGAGCGGGTGCTGCCGCGCGGGCAAGCTTTTCGTCGGTAAGGGTCTTCAAAAAAGCCACGAGTGCGCTTTTGTCCACTGCGCTCAGGGGAACGCCGCCATCCGGATGTTTGGCCAGATTCGGGTCGAGGGTTGCGCTGCGTTTGACGCCCGTCGTGTAATGTTCCACGACTTCTTCCAGCGTCTTGAACCGGCCGTCGTGCATGTAGGGCGCGGTCAGGGCGGCGTTGCGCAGCGACGGGACCGAGAATTTTCCCTGGTCGCCATCCTTGCCCGTGACTTTTGCGCGGCCGGGGTCCGAAAAAGTCTCGTCCAATCCATTGTTGGCAAAGCTTTGGCTTTGAAACAGCGGTCCGCCATGGCAGTGGAAACAGTCCGCGCCGGACTGGCCGCGGCGCGGATCGTACTCGGTCGCAAATAATTGAAACCCGCGTTGTTCGCTGGTCGTGAGTTCCACCTCGCCGCGCATGGCACGGGCGAACCTGGAGTCAAACGAGGTAAGCGTGAGCAGGTAATTTTCGAGGACGAGGGAAATCTTTTGAGCGGTGATCTGCGGCGAGCCAAACGCGGCGGTGAAGAGACCCGCGTAAGCATTGTTCGTTTGCGCGAGCTTCACGACCAGGTTGGTCAGGGTTTGATGCATCTCGATTGGATTTTGAATTGGTTCCAGGACCTGTTCGCGCAAACTGGCGGCGCGGCCGTCCCAGAAAAAAGAGTTTTTCCAGGCGAGGTTGAAGAGCGGCATTGCATTCCGCGTTCCGAGTTCACCTTCCGCGCCAGGGCTTTCCTTCCGCCCGTCGGTGAACGCTTTTGTGGGCGCATGGCAATCCGCGCACGACTGCTGGTTGTTCACCGAAAGTTGTTTGTCGTTGAACAACCGTCGGCCCAACTCGACGCGCTCGACGATGAGCGGATTGTCGCGCGGCAGATCGGGAACGGGAAACGTCGCGCTCATCTGGAACGGATAGGGGGTGACTTTCTCCGGGAGAAACAGCGGCTTCGGATTTGCGGCGGCAATTTCCGTGGCGGTCAGCGAACTGACTTTACGGACGCGAAAGGCGCCGGGCAGATTTTTGACCAGCGCGGCGGCAATCGGATCGCCGTCGCGCGAATGGGTCGAGGAACCGTCCCGGGCAAAGGAGAGCGGTTGCGGCGTGTTCAACAACGCGGCGAGATCGAAATCAAGCTCGAGTCTCGTTTCATTGGTGAGGAGGAGCGGCGCGGCCAGGGTGATGCGCGTGCAATTGGTGTCGCGGGCCAGGTGATACGCCCAGCCGTCCAACCCGCCGCCGGCATTGCGCCACAAGCCTTCGAGCGCGAGAAAAATATAACCGCCCTGCCAGCTCCAGTGTAAGCCGTTGAGATTCGGATTCAGCGGGTGCCCGGCGGGAAAGGTCGCGATGTCGGCATGGTTCAGGTTGGTGTTCAGGCCGATCGAGAAACGGAGGGAACGAAATTCAGCGTTGGGGAGGTTCTCCAGCCGGAGCGAATGGCGGTTTTGCTCGAAGTCGATCCAGGCGACGGCGTTGGAAACTTCCAGCCAGGAGCCGTCGTTGCGCTGCAGGGCAAAATCACTGACCAGATAACTGACGCGCGTGATGGAGAATCTTTCGCCGGCGGAGGTCTGGTAACGCAGCGAGACGGGCTGCAGACCTTCACCGGAAACCTTCGGCACGATTTCGAGCTGCAACGCCGCGCCCCAGCCGAGGTTGGGAAGGCAACCAAACAAGACGATGAGCGCGATTTTCCTCACCAGGTTCATTGCGAACAGGATTGAC
>JAQGOT010000472.1 GCA_028293465.1 Pedosphaera sp.
TGTTAAACCCGAAACGTTCCTCAAGCCGGAATTGGCCGTAATACTCAAAGGGAAGCCCGGGCAGGCTCAGCACCAGGCCCATGGCGAAAAGAAATGCGGCCATGGCCCAGGCCGAGGTGCCCAACCACCCCGTCAACAGCCCGAACCCCCAAGGCAACAGCCCGCTAAACAACACGATGGCCAGGATCACGGCATCATACGTCATTTCAATCTGACCGAGCCGGCTTTTGGCCAGTGTGTATTGCACCGACTTGGCATAAGTGGCGTCGTCGATGATCCCGTTGAAGGCCTCGGGAATGGCCTCGGCGTGAGCCAGAACGTTCCGCTGGTTCAGGCGGGCCAGCCAGAATTGGGCTGCCCACCTGGCCAGGATGAGCATCAGGACAACCAAAGTAACGGTTGCGGCGGTATTCATGTCAGCGTTGTGAGCCCGGTCGCCGCCCGGTCGCGGGCCAACTCAAACCGGATCGTGTCCCCCTCGGAGCCGGCGCCCGTGAGGCGGAACTGATTTTTCTTTAACACAGAAATGGAGCCGGTCAAATGCGGGAAAGTTTCCGCAGTCACGCAACGGACTTCCTCATGCGAAAACGCCCATTTGCACAGGGCCGCCGCCGCTTCGGTGCCGTAACCGCAGCGTTGGAATTGTTCCAGGACGGAGTAACCGATTTCCACCGTGCCCGTCGCATCCGGCCGCCCCTTGAAACCACCCAACCCGATGACCACCCGCGGTTCCTTGAGCACAAAATACCGCGCGCACCACAGCAGGCAGTCGGGGTCGGCTTCCACGGATTTCAAGATCCACTGCAGCGCGGCCGCATCAACCAGCGGCGGTGGCCAGGCCTGAGGGATGGCCGCGTTGAGCAAGAGGCCCAGTTCGGCACGGTTGCTCAAATCCGCCCGCACCATCTGGGGCTTGGCCGCCACCAGTGCCATGCGGGCCGTGGCCAGAATTGGCTCCTCGCTCATGGCGAAAAGCTACTTGGGGCAGCCAAAATTCGCAACGTGAAACCCAGCCGGCGTCATTGCGGAAAACCCCCTGCTTGCTGGGAACGAGGGATCTCCGGATTTATTTGACCCATCCCATTCTTTTCGGCGGCCAATAACAAAACACGATCTGGCCCATGATGTTTTTGGCGGGCAGGCACCCCCAGCCGCGGCTGTCGTAACTGTTGATCGAATTATCACCGACCACGAAATAAAATCCGGGAGGAATCGTCACCGCTTCCTCACTGGTTGACTGGCCCACCGGCATCGGCACTGGAAGATACGGAATTTGCCCTTGGGCGTTGGTAAGCAAAACGGGCTGGTCGTCCACCAGGAGTTTGTGGTCGGAGAAA
The DNA here is from genome assembly GCA_028293465.1 of Pedosphaera sp. Taxonomy (GTDB): domain Bacteria; phylum Verrucomicrobiota; class Verrucomicrobiia; order Limisphaerales; family Pedosphaeraceae; genus JAQGOT01. The sequence goes on from JAQGOT010000472.1 coordinate 1,338, forward strand.
CGGATGCGCTCGCCCGGCAGTCCGACCAGGCGCTTGTTGTAGATTTGCCCCGGTGGCACCTTGGATATGCCGTCAGTCCTGAATACCAAAATGTCACCCCGGCGAGGTGGTCTGGCCAGGAACGTAAAGCCTTCCATGAAGACATGATCACCCGGCGAAACGGCTGGCGTCATCGATCCGGTGGGGACGGAAAATACGCGGATAAGGCCGAAGGCACGCAGGCAGATGGACGCCACCACGAAAGTACCGGCGAAAATCGCCAAGCCAATCACCAACTTTTGAGATTTACTTGTCGTAGCCATAAGAAGGGGCTGATTTTTGGTCGGGGCGGCAGGTGTAAGCGCAGTCACCCGCTCCCGTTCCCAACCGTGACAGCAACGGTCTCCGTTGTCGAGCGTGAACGGTTGGTGATGCTTGTCAGTCTCGAAGGTGAGCAACGCGAACGGGGCGCGCTCACGGGTCTAACTCGGGCCCGTCATGACCGCGGGCGAGATCGCTGGGAAAGACTCAACGGTGTTCCCGCAACGCCTGCGCGGCTTTCTTGCGGCGGTGCTGGGCGGCGAGGAGCCGGCCAAGGTAAACGACGATGATCACGTTAGTGAGGAAAACGATACCCGCAAGCGGGCTGGGGCGATGCCAGAGATGGTAAATTTCAAGCGGGATATAAAGTCCCGCGGAGATCACGGCGAACCACTCCGCCCAGTGGCGTTCGTGCCACAAGCCGTAGGTTTCCACGAAGCGGATGACGGCGTAAATCACGGCGAAACCCGCGCCGAGCAGCAGCCGCGTGTCGGTCACCTTGGAGGCTTCCTCAAAGAAAATCTGCGCATAGCGCCAGGCCGGATCGATGCGCAGCCAATGCACAATGCTTTCGGCTTTGGCCTGAACATCCGTGTGAAGCAAAGTAAGACACCCGAAGCCGGCCACCAGCACAACGAAGCCCTTGACGAACTCAAAGATCGCCACCGTGCGCAGCCCGAAGGGCGCTTTATGTCCAATTGCTGGTTTGTTCACGACTGTCGGTAATACGTCCATGCTCACGCATTTGACCTTGCTGCTTCCAATCTGTTCGATGTAAATCCCGCCAGCCTGGCCGTCGGCAATACCGGATTCGCAGTTAAAACCAGCTTCATTAATCTCATTTAGGAAGTCTGGGCGAACAACCGGCGTACAGCATCCAATAAATTATCGATGAAAACAGGCTTGTAAAGCACCGGGGCGGCTGTCTGCTTGAGGAATGCCTCATACTTGGGGTGACCAACGTGGCCGGTAAGGAAAATGAAGCGGCGGGCGAGGTGCGGCCGGACACGCTCCACGGTGACGTAGAACATGTCGCCCTCCAGTTGTGGCATGCCGAGGTCGCACAGGATGGCACCCACCTCGGTATCTAGGACCAGCTTGAGCGCCAGGACACCATTGGCGGCCAAGGAAACCCGGTAGCCATGGGCTTCCAGCAGTTCCTTGTAGGTCTGCGCCAACTCCACGTTGTCATCGACCACCAGAACATGCTTCTGCTGAACCGCGCTGGATTGCTCTTCCATGAGGATACTGCCCACGACGTCTCCACGCCGTGTCATGGGACCATTCCACTTCTGTTTAAAACTCAAACCGCACACCACCGAGACGACTGGCGACTTCGGCCAGCACGCGTTGTTCATCGGCGGGGTTCCTAGCCGCGAACGTTACGCTGAAGCGCAGGTAGGCGCAAGCATCATCCCATGGCACCGTGGAGATAAGCTTCTCCGTGATCAGCCATTGGGAGACTTCCTCGGCGTTCTTGAAGCCGACGCGCGAACCGTCTGGCTTGATCGCGGCCGACGGGGCTTTCACATAAAGAAAGAACGAGCCCTGCGGTTTGCGGGCATCCAGGCCGGCGGCACGCAGGACCTGCACGAGGCCGTCCATGCGGCGCGAATATTTGGCGGAAATGATTTCGGTGATTTCCGGATGGTCAAAGCAATAAGCGCCCGCGTGCTGGATGGCGAGGAACTGGCCGGAATCGGTGTTGTCCTTCACATCCCCATAGGCTTTCACCAACAATTCGTTGCCGGCCACGAAGCCGCAACGCCAATCGGTCATGTTGAAGGTCTTGCTGGTGGAGTGCAACTCGATGCCGACTTCCTTTGCCCCCGGGGTGGAGAGGAAGCTCAGCGGCTTGCCGGCGAACACCAGCGCCGCGTAGGCCGCATCGTGAATGACGACAATGTTGTTCCGCCGGGCGAAATCGACCACCCGCACGAAAAACTCCGCCGTGGCGCTGGCGCCGGTCGGGTTGTTGGGATAATTCAGCACGAGCACCTTCGCCTTGCTGAGGACATCCTTGGGAATGCTGTCGAGGTCCGGCAGAAAATGATTGGCTTCGGTAAGCGGCAGATTATGCACCAAACCGCCGTAATACTTCGCGTGCGTGCCGAAGACCGGGTAACCGGGCGTCGTCATCAGGACATAATCGCCCGGGTTGATGAGCGCGGCGGGGAGGATGGACAACGCCGCCTTGCTGCCGATGGAATGGAGCACCTCCGTTTCAGGATTGATGCCTTTGACGCCACAGACGCGCTCCAGATAACGGGCGGCCGCTTCTTTCAGCATGCCATCGCCATTGTCCGAATAGCCGCGATTTTCCGGCTTCCGGGCCTCGTCGTACAGCTTCTGCACCACGTCGGGAAACGCCATGTCATCCGGTTCACCCACGCCCATGTCGATGATCTCCGCGCCGGGATTGGCGGCCAGGGCGGCGCGTTTGGCGCGCTTGATCTTCTCAAATTTATAGATGGCGGTGGACTTGCCGTATTGGCGTCCGCCGATCCGCTCGGCGAACAGGTTCTGAATATAGGTGTCGGACATGTTAATCGTAAAAATCGCGTTACCACGAGCCTCCGGACCGGTCCGAAGAAATCGCAGCTGGGAAAATAATGGAAGTGACCGGTGAGCGCAAGCGGATGAAACCGCCCGCCGCGAGGTCTTAATCAATGATGATGCCAGCAATCGTGGCCGTCAGATAACAGGCGAGCAGGCCGCCCACCATGGAGCGCAAGCCAAGCCGGGCGAGATCGCCGCGCCGCTCCGGCGCCAGCGCGCCGATGCCGCCGATCTGGATGGCGATGCTGCTGAAATTGGCGAACCCGCACAACGCGTAGGTGGCCAGCGTCACCGTGCGGGGATCCAGCGCTTCCTTGTTGTGCCGCACCAGGTCGGTCAGGTTCAGATAGCCCATGAATTCGTTGAGCACGATCCGCTCGCCGAGAATCTGGCCGAACGTGCCGCAATCCTTCCACGGCGCGCCCATGAGCCAGGCAAAGGGAGCGTTGATCCAACCCAGGATGTTTTGCAGGGTGATCGGGTCATGCACGCCGCATTGGCGCTGGATCCAGCCGAGCGCGAAATTGGCCAGCGCGACCGCCGCCACAAAGGCGATCAGCATCGCCATGACATTGATGGCGAGGGAAACGCCTTCGCTCGCCCCGCGACAAAGCGCGTCGATCCCATTCACCGTGTTGATCTCCATTTTGGCGGC
>JAQGOT010000481.1 GCA_028293465.1 Pedosphaera sp.
CACGGTTTCGATCAGCCGATCCGCCACGCTGAGATGGGAGCAACGGTTCAACAAGGCCAAACGCTCCTCCAACTGCGCGACCCGTTTTTCCAATTCTTCAACGGTGGTCATTTCCATTCCTCCATCAAGGCCGCGTGCTGGCGGGCCAACCAATTTTCCAACCTCACCAGACCGGCCAGGCTGCACAGCCCGCCGAGCAAGCAGACAATCAGAAGCGGGACCGCGTGGTATATATGGCGAAGCAGCTTCACCGGGCCACCTCCGCGAAGCCCAGGACCATGCCCTTGGGTTTCAACATTGGAACCCGGTGCCGCTGGGTCCCCGCCCAGTCACGATCCGCAATGACTGAAGCGAGGCCCCAGCGCCGGGCTAGGTCCGGGGCAATCTCAAACGACTCCCGGCCGAGGCTGCGCACGCACCTGATCTGCGCGGGGGATAGCTCCTGGGGAATCAGGAACGCAACCGGGCGGGAAGCATCGGAGATTACCTCAACGGTTTTCATCACATCTCGTAAACCATCCGCCCGAGTCCGCCGTCATAAACCTCTTTGAACGGCGAGCTTTTGGTTTCGGTTTGGTCGTCTGGCTCGCAGTGCCCGCATTCCGGGCACTGCCACCAATCAGGTTGCTGCCGTTCCCCATCAGGGTTCCGGTCGTCACAATGCGCCATGGCGTGATTACAATTTGGGCAGCGGTTGGTCATAATTACATCCTCATGCGCCCATCACCGAAGGCGCGTATCCATTGTTGGCGGGTGTAAGATTCCAACAGCGCCACCGCGACCGCCTGGGGCTTGTTCATGCCCCAGCTTTTGCAGCGCGTGGCACTGCCCGATTTGCTGAACCGTTGGTTTGTGCCGTCCCGAAACGTGACGCTGATATCCCAACCCCAGGGTTTATCAGAAGCCATGGAGGCGGCATTTTTCCGGGCCTTGTTGACGGCCTGCGACTGGGCAACGGCGGGAAGCTGGTTCCCGCCGTTGCTTTTGCAATAGTGAGCGCCCAGCCCTTTCACGGTGAACCCGGTGCGCAGGCACCAGGGACATTGGATGAGAAGTTCGGTGCTCATGGGTTAATCCTCGAATTGCTCTGCCCAGGCGACCGCGTGGGCCGCGAGCACAAGCAGTTTATGGTGGAGGTCCTTTGCCGCTACCGGATCGCTCGTTTCGTAGTGCGTCATCTCAGCCACCTTGCCCAGAAGCTCCATGAGGCAGGCCAGCCGCTCGGGACTTTCCGCATCCTGGCAAATGGCCTCCATGTTCAGCATCCGTTCGTGGTGCGCCCTGATCTGCACGAGGGCCTCCAGGACGCGTGCCGTTTTGGGGTCGAGAGTAAGCGTGAGCAGCACCACACGCGGATCGGCCTTTTTCTTTTTGCCGGTCTTGCTCATGCCGCCTCCGCTGTGGCCACTTGGCGGGTTTCGGTTTCAGTCACCTTGGGCTGAACGTAGAAGACCTCGTCCTGGACAACCCGCAAGCCAACCACGGCCAGCTTTTCGGCGGTGATTTTCTCGGCGGTGAAGGCGGCGATGATCGCATCCTTGTCGATCTCCCGCACAACTTTGACACGGATGAAAATGCGCCAAGCCGAGAACTTGGACCGCATTGCCTCCAGGGCCTTTTCCAGCGACCACTTGGAGATGGTTTTGACGGCGGGGGTGCCGGTGCGGAACCCGATCACGCCGGAGGGAAAGTCGATTGACTTGCGCTTGGCGAACTCTGTCGGGTTCGTTTCCGCCCAGAGTTGGACGGCGAGGGTTTTGACGGCCACGGCGTCATTGATGACCTTCGCCTGGGTCGCGAAGCTTTCATTGATCGCGAGCAGCCGGGCGTCCTTCGTTGCCGTCAACCTGACGAGGTTGATGGTGGCCAAGGAGATTTCGTTGACGAGACTTTCGACCTCCTCGCGGCTTTTGGCGGCGAGGACCGGTTGTTTGATTCGCTTGCTCATGGGGTTCCTTTATTGCGGGGTTTAGGATTTACGGCTTCTCCAGGGCTAATCCCTGGTGAATCATTTCCGGCTTGTAAGCGCCGGGACGGAGAGTGAGGGCGGTGTGCGCGAAGTGCATTTTCTCAGCCTTCTTCTCGGCTTGCTTGGCGGTTTTGGCTTCGACCTCCACCGTCGCGCTGACGGGGACCATCACACTGACGTAGAATTTTTTCATGTTTGGTTTGGTTTGTTGTTGGCGGTCAGTTCAGATTGGGATTGCCGCAGAGGCGGTCTGCCAGGTGCCATCCGAGGAGGAAAATCCGCCACGCCAGATGCGAGGTGAAACCCGAGGCGACGGTGATGGCGATCAGGTAGAAGCCCAAGGCGGGGAGGCGGGCGATGGTTCTCTTCATATTTGGTTCGGTGGTCTAACTGCGGTCAGTTGGGAGAATCACCATGGCGGCGCTGGGGCGCGAAGGAGGTGCGCCTGTGGCTGGCGGCTGAAGACACGCTCCCAGTCTCACCGCCATGGTTAAATTGTAGTTGGCCAAAATCGCGCTCGCGGCAGGCGGCGCAGATCGTATCCGTCCGATGCTGGAACGGAAACCAGGCCGGGAACGGAGACCCGCCCACGCGATGCTTGCCCCACGAGCACCAGCGCTTCCACGTCAGCCAGGTCCAGACCAACCGCGCCCAATGCAGGGCTGCGGCGGCACACACGAAGCAGATGAACAGCAGCCCGGAAAAGAACAGGCCGACCGGCCCGAGCCACGCTTCCTCGGGGATGGTGCGGACTGGAGCACGGCGGTTGTAACAGCCGGTGCAGAGTGCGGCGGATTTCCCATCCAGCATCATGAATTGGATGAACGCCGGGTCCATGATGGCGGCGCACACCGAGCAAACGCAGTTGAGCCGCTGGGGATGGGAAGTGAGACAGTGCTGACACAGTTTCATTTAGCCTCCTGTTGTTGTTGGTTCTCCGCCGACTCCACCGCATCAACAGCCATTTGAGCGGCGGCCCAAAATTCATCGGAGCGCGGCTCATCCACACTCCTGCTGAACACTTCGCTCGTAAGCACCTGCTGTATTTTCAAGGGCACCAATTCCCAGTGGTGCTGGCACATGAGATCGCGTGCATTGATCTCACAGACGCACCCGATTGCGTAACAGATCGCCCCATGAATTCGGTCAGCTTCTGCGTCATTCTGCGTGGCGTGAGGGCAAGTTTTATTCATTCCAACCCCAGCTTGGTTGCGATGGCCGCGAAGCTGGCCACCAAGTTTACTTCCATCGCCCGGAGCGTGACCCCCAACTGCCCAGGCTCGACCACCCGGCTTTCCGAGAGCCGGAATTCAATAGCCACAGTCGGGTCCTCATTCATCAAATGGTAGTAGCTGAAGTCGGCGGTGATGACCGGGCATTGGTTCTGAGCCGCATATTGGGTGGCCTGGTCAAAGAAGCAGGACCGGAACTGGAGGCACGCCGTCTCCACCGTGTTCCGGACAGTGGCCATCAGCGGAAGTGGCACGCCGATGCTTTTAGAGTCGGGCTTGATCTCCTCGATCAAGCTTTTGCGAATCTCGACCGTGATCTCAACTTCCTCAACCACCGCAAATGAGATGGTGATGTTCCGCTCCAGGTATTCTTCCTCCTGGGTGCCGTCAGTGATTTCGTTCATCGGGCAACCTCCAGCTTGGCGATCTGCGCTTTGGTCAACTGCGCCAGGATTGCCGCCTTGGTCTTCGCCGGGACCACCCACATGTTGAGCATGCCCTTGAAGGGAATCGGCTCGCGCAAGGCGACCACGTCGCGGAAAATCCACGCGTGCCGACCTGGTGTGTAATCGCCAAAGGCCCGTTCCTGTTTGGACAATCTTCTGAGGACCATCTCCACCGGGACCACATCCTCCAGGAAACCCACGGCCATGATCACGCCCAACGGCATCGCATCCAGCGGCAGGCCCGCCAGCACCGTGCGGAACGGTTCCTGGTAGATCAACCCCCGGTTTGCCTCGGGAAAGCGCGACCCGGAATGGATCGCCATCGGCCCGATGTAGGTGCCCTGGGACCAACTGCGCGTTTCGATCCGCTTCGCGCCGACCGACATCAGCGTGGCATGCGGCTGGGAGAGAGTTAGTCCTTTCAATTGGCCCTCCGGAAGTTGGTGACCTGCGGCATCATCCCACCGCGCAGCATCTGTTTCCGGGCCGAGGCGATGGCCTTGGCCACTTCGTCATTGCCCACGCGCTCCAAGCCTTTCAACTCAGCGCCCACGCGCCGGATCAGGGAGAAGGCCCCGAACGTGAAAGCGTCGGAGGCGATCAACCCGAGCGCCTCATCCTCATCCTTGAACTGACCCTGCGGGAAAAACAACCCGGCGTCCTTCGGGCTGATGTTCAGCAATTCGATGGTGGCATGCGTGCGCCGGGAGATTTGCTCGGCCTGCATGGGGAAGTAGTAATTCCACTTGTCGTGCGCCTGGCCGATGGCCGCGATGAACAGGCGCATCGGCGTGCGGTTGAGCAGCCGCTTCAGGATGTCCAGCGAACACGCGCCGAAATACTCCCCTTCATCCATCGCCAGGATGATCGAGCGCTTGCAGGCGTATTCGACCACCGTGTCTTCAATCACGCTGGGGTCGTTCTCCGATCCGATCCGGACCTTGAGGGCTTTGCAAATGTCCTTCCAGGTGATGAAGCTGCTGGTCTTCCAGGACGGGCGAACCTCCACCACCGTGGCCGAAAGTTCGGTGCGGAGATATTGGCAGATCATCGACTTGCCGCCGCCCGGTTGGGCGATGTATTTCGTGATCCGCTCCGGGCTGGTCACCCCTTTGCATTCCCGGATGCTCTGCACGACCGCCCGCAGGCAGGGCAGCTTGATGATGTCCACCTTCTCGCGCACCTGCTCCGTGCGCAGTTCGCGCAGGATCAGCGTCAATTGTTCGATCACCCCGTCCGGTTCCTCGACCATGTCGAAGTAACTCTCCTTGTTGGCGGGTTCGAGCACGGAAATAATCCGGCTCCACTTCGCTTCGCCGAACGGGAGGTGCGCGGCCACGAACTTGGCGGCGCTGGGAAACTTGTCCTGTTCGGCTTTGAGTGATTGAAGCAACTCACGTTGCTCGGGGTCTGGGGTCCATTTTGTTTTGGCTTCTGGCATATATCCTCCGATGGATGGTTGTTGGGTTAATAGCTGCGGTCCTCTGGCAGCAAATCTTTGCCCTCGCGGGCGAGCAACTGGGCGGTGCAATCGTCCGCAGGCGCGGGCGCGGCCTGCTTGGCGCGGTCCACCTTGATCTGCGTGGCGGCGTGCAAGGCCGCTGCACCGGGCGTTAAAACCTCATTCTGCGCGAGCGGGGCACCGGGTGCCTGGATCAGCCCGGCCTCGGCCAGCACCGCCACGTTGTCCCGGATGCGGCGCTCCTCGCCTTCGATGAAATCCCTCTGCTGGCGGCGCACGGTGGCGGCGGTCTGGTTGAGCAGGCTGGTCTTCTCGCGGATCGCGTTGGCCAGCGCCTGCTGGTCGTGGCGCGAAATCCTGCCCTCGCGCACCCAGGTGGCCACGAACGCGCCGTCCTCGCCGGTGAGGTGAATGACCTGCGGATCAATTGAGGCGCAATAGCCCAGATACTTTTTGCCGTCCTCGGGCAGGGCGTCTTCGGGGTTGGCCGGTTTGAACACCAGCGTTTTGCCGCGCTTCGTGAACGTATAACGCCCGCCTTCGATGGGCTTGACCGCGTGGTCGTCCTCGTAGAACCGGGGCAGAATCCAACTGGGGATGCGGCTGAAGGTTGCCTGCGCCCGGAGTTTCAGCAGGCGCTCCCACGGTGTTTCCAAGCGGGGGAAATATTCGACCTTCTCCAACATGGCGGGGTCGATCTTGGCCAGGGCGCTCTCGGATTGGGGCGGCATGTCGAAGCCGCTCAGTTTCCATTCCAACAACTGGTCAAAGCCCTCGCAGTCATGTTCGCGGCGGTGATTGATGCGGGCCACCACGGCGAGGGTCTCCCAATGCGCCTGGGTGAGATCGGAGAAGGGCAGCTTCAGGCGGGACTTCTGTTCGGGCGAGAGGAAGTGGGAGAGCGTCGTCATGGACCGCGCTTCCTTTTCCTGAGCAGCCAGCGCCATCGGCTGGTGTTCGTTGTCCTTCCCGACCTGGCCGGGCAGCGAAGCCATCTCGTTGTGGAACAAGTTGTGCCAGGACTCGTGCCAGGCTTTGCCGCGAGAGTTCCCCGTGGAACTTTCCTGCCACACCAACACCAACCCACCCTCCATGCTCGTGTAACAAACCTTGATGCGCCCGCCGCTCAACTCATAAAGCGCCCGCGCATCAGCCTCGCGGATCGTGGCCGTGCCCCGTTCGCAAATGATGTGCATGACATAATCCTGGGGATAGCCGTATTCCTCCAGCATCAGCGCGATCAATTCCTTGGCATCCCGTTCCTTCAACCGTTCGCGGGTGCCGTCATCGGTGGGCAACTCCGGGCGCAGACCGAATTTCAAATACACGCCGCTGGCATAATCCATCGCGCCCATTTGCAGGAGGCGAACGGGCGAGCCGTAACCGGGCACGATGATTTTGCGGTCCTGCCAAACGTCATCGATGGTCACGTATTCCAGGAACCGGGCACCGACCCGCGAACCGGGGATCGGCGGCAGCAACTTCATCGCCGCCGCCACGCCCTGGTGCGTGAGCGCCATTTCCAACCGGCGCTGGGGCGCTGGCTTCAGGCGCATCAAATTGCGGTAGCTCCAACCGTCTGGGTGGCCGCAGCCGCAATCCTGCGGGGGCGTGTCGTAGCCGGGAATCTTGCGCGTCAGGTCCCCGCGCTGCCAGGCACGCCAGTCGCGGATCAATACGCGATATTGGGTGAGGCATTTGCCGCGCTGGTTCCGCCCGAACAATCCGTAAACGTGGGTGATGAACTCCTCCGGGAACGCCACGTCATCCGTCTCCCACCAATCCTTGCCCGCGAGCGCCTTGTTGACGAAGACCTCCCAGGAACCCTTCGTGCGCCACTCGTCAAACTTGCGCCGCACATGGCCCTCGGTGCAATTGAGTTTGCTGGCCCATTCCGTGATGGCCTTGCCAATGCCGCTCTTCACCTCGGCGATGCGCAGGATGGCCTCGGCCCACTTGCCGTATTCCTCCTTGGCGCGGGCGCTCAATTTGCCGAACCGGTAAGACTCGTGGGGCGGAATGATGTCGAAGGCGTTCATGGTTTTGGATTACTTGTCTGAGTCGGGTTTGCCCTTGGCCATCTTCTGCATGGAGGCGATGTAGTCCTTCAGCAGTTGGATGTATTCCTCCCGGAACTTTGGGTCGAAGTGCATGGCCACCTTGTCGTGCATTTCCTCCGAGAGCCGGTCAAAGCTTTCGGCACCCCGCGCCCGCATGCCCTCGGCAATCATCTCGGGCGGCAGCGCCTTGGGCCGATACTGCTTCTTGAAGGCCCGTTGCAGCTTCTCGGCCAGGTCGGCATAAGCCGTGCCCAGCAACTTGGGATGATGCTTTTCCAGCCAGACGTGAACCGCGTCGGCATCAGGCCGGAACCCGCCATCCTTTTTCGGCGGCTTCACGATGCCGTAATCCAGATAAAGCGTGGTGATTTGCTTCCCCTTGGTGCGCTCGGCCAGGTCCTCAACCTTGAAAGGCAGTTGCAGCCAACTCATCTCATCCACCGCCTTCTTGGCCGCGCCGCTCCGCTCCGAGGGGGGCAGCTTTTTCAAATTACCAATTGAATTGGTAATTTGCTCGGTGGCCAGTTCCCGGACGATCCGCATGTAATTGGAACAGGTCTGCTGGGTGATGGTCGGGCACTCCTTGGCCATCGCGGGCAGGAACTCTCCGTGGCCGACCGACTCCTTGATCTGGTGCAGCACCACGCCGATCCGCAGGGCATTGTCCTTTACGTCCGAGGCGGCTTTGCAATTCGCCGCATGGAGGACATTCACTTCCTTGAAGAGTTCGGGCAGGTTGCCCTTCACCACTTCGACGTTGCCTTCGATCACCGCGATTTGTTTTTTGTCGCTCACAGTTGTATCTCCGCGATTTGTTTCCCCCGCACCTCTTCATGGGCGCGGGCAAGCCGCAGGCACTCCACCACCAGCGGCCATTCGATGTCCGGCAGGTTGATGGACGCCCACGTCTTGAAGTTTGATTTTCCGATTTCGCCTTCGAGCTTCAGAAGCTCCAGGCCCAACAGGATTTTATTGCGTTCCACTTCCCCCTCGGCCCCTTGCTTCAGCCGATGCCAGGCATTGGCCCTGTCAATCGTTTTTGGAATGTCCGTCATTCGTTTATCCTCCTTGCCTTCAAAAACCGCTCCACGCTCGCACGCGTGATGACGGGCGAGCCGCCACGACCGCGCCGGTAATCGGTGCCTGGCATCAGGTCCAACTGCCGGGACTTCACCAGGTCAATCACCAACTCATTTGAGCAAATGAACGCTTGCTCCAACTCTGTGCCCAACAGGAAAGGTTTATCGTTCGGCAGAATCAGACGGAGCGCCTCGGGCCATTCAATCCGCTTGGCAGCTTTGTAGCCGCCGATGGATTGGTATTGGGTTACGCACTTGGAGAGCACGCGAATTTCCCGGCGCAAGGTGCGTTCCGACCACTCACCCATTTTCTGCACGCCGCATTTCACGGCGATGTTGAACGCCCACGGCAGCACCCGGTCTTCGATCAGGAGCAGCACATCATCCTCATCCACCCCCAACGCCCCACGCACCGCCGCCACATCCAGAAGCGGCATGCGGATTTGCACGGTCAGCGGCAGATTGCGTTGGGAGGTGGTCATGCCTCTTTCCGGGGAAAATTCAATTTGAGTTGGCCGGAATGAATCAGTTCCAATTGGTGGTCTGATTCCATCATCGCGCTGTAGATGGCGCGGATTTGGTCAACGGCCGGATTCTCCGGACAAAGCAAAAGCAAGCCGCGCAGGAAAATGATGGCCCGGGGGATCGGCATGGTGCGGGCGTGGCCCAGGGATTCCTTTAAGAAAAGTTCTTCCGCCTCGTTCATATACCCAACTCCTTTTTAATCGCCGCTGTAACGCCGGGACATTTGCGCTTATTGTGGATTACGAGGCTAACAGTGTTCCGTTTGTAGCCGATGGAACGGGCGAGCGATGTGACCGATGTCCCTGCGCTCAGCAGGGCCATTTTCACCCTCAATGTATAACTAATTTGTTGCGTGGCTCTTCTCATTCTGTTAGTCATTCATTCAACGTCTGTTGACAGAATATAACATAGTGAGAACCAGTCAACCACAAAGTGTGACATTACCTGACAGAGTGAGAGCGTTCCGGAAGCGCAACAATAACATGTCCCAGGAAGCCCTTGGGGCGTTGCTGGGCGTGTCTGCCAACTACGTTTCGATGATCGAAAACGGACGGGTGCCAGGCGCTCCAACCCTTAAATTGTTTGAGACGTTGGAGGCGTCTCCCAAGTATGGAGGAACCAACGGCCACTCACAAAGTGATAACCCTCTCAAGCCTTTGAACGGCGGGACTCCGCCCGTCTATTCTCCGACCGCAAAGAAAGCTGTGACCCGGAAGGTTCCCGTGGTCAGTTGGGCGCGTGCCGGGCAGGCCCACGATTACGCCGACCTCGCCAACCAGATCGAAGAGGAGGTCGAGAGCGAGACGAAGGACCCACACGCTTTCGCCTTGATCGTGGAGGGGGATTCGATGGAGCCGGAAATTTTTGCAGGGGACATCATCATCTTCTCTCCCAGCAGCGAACCCCGGAACGGGAACATCGTTGTTGCCCGACTGCTGGAGGATCACGGCGTCCTGCTAAAGCGCTTCCGCCGAAAAGGTCCCGAAGGCAAAGTGGTGCGCCTGGAGAGCAGCAACATTGCTTACGAGCCGAAGGAGTATCCCTACCAATCGTTCCGATTTATTTTCCCGGCGGTCGAGTTGAAACGTCAACTGCGCAGATGATCCCGGCTTGGGCAGAAAGGTTGAGGCATGACGAAACAATATTTTATCTGGATGGAGGGGAGTGAAAACGGTGGCTTCAGCTACGAGCAATTGTTGGAGAAGCTGAGTCAGGGACAGATTAATAAGGATTCACCCTGCCGGGAGAGTGAAAGCAAAATATACACCACGCTCGGCCAGATCGTTCGCCACCAGGAATCCAACCAATCGCCCGCGAGCGCGTATCCCGTTTATCCAACCTCGCGATCCGCACCAGGCTCTTCCGGTTTCATCCAATGGGCCGGTCGCCTTTCTGTTTTCGCTGGCGTCGTCGGTGCGGTTTATTTTCTCTGCCTTTTTGACACCTCGGTCAGCACGACGGTTGGGGCGGTGAACAATTTCGGACTCGTGGCTGACAAGCTTGGCGGCATCATTGCCAGCGTTGGACTCTCGATCTTCGGGATGCTAGTTTTGATCCTTGACCGGTTATCTGAAGTGACAACGAACAAATAACAAACAAGCAGGTGGCCCGGCGTGTTGGACCACGCCGGACCAATGCGAGCAAACCATATTACCACTATGGCTCACCCACACGATGGGAGCTTACCCGCTCCCGATTTCTTCGCACACACCAAAATTCTGTTCTCTGAATGGCCCGGCAAGGTGGCCGTGCTGGTGGAGAGCGGAGCCCAAACCCCCATGGAATTTGAGGGGCCGCACCAGGCTCTGGATTGGTGCGTTGAGCACCGGGCCACGTTTTATTATCTGCCGCCCGAATCGGGTTCGCAGAATTAATTTCTTGCGCCGAGTCTCCGTTCCGTCGCAGTATCCGCGCCGGACCCCAAGGCAATCAGTTTGCCTCGGGGTTTTTTAGTAGCTGGGGATCACTCACCTCCAGCATCCTCCGATCCACTTCCACAAAACAACCGTTAAACCGCTGGGCGGTTTTGCGGTTTGGCGGCTTCGTGTTTTCATCACCCCCGAATGAAATACTAAACCTCAAGAGCCTCCCCGGAGCGCAAGACATAACGCGCCGGGGAGGCCAGGAGGGAAACCAAAACCAACAGCAAGATGAAACCTAAATCCACAATCCTAATCTTCTCAGTCCTCATCACCCTCACCGCCGCGCTGCTCTCCACGCCGGTGCAGGCTCAAACGAATCCCGCTCCGCCAGTCGTTCAGAGTCCGGCGGATTTCTTCGCTTCGCTCCAGACCGCGTTGCAGAACATCAACACGAACGCGAACTACTTCGCGGATCAGGAACTGGAACTGAAGATCGGCGGCGTCTACGCGCAAAGCACCGGCGAGGGCGGCGTTGTCACCGACATCGAGGACTGGGGCCGGTTCGCCAAAAACCTCG
>JAQGOT010000508.1 GCA_028293465.1 Pedosphaera sp.
GGCCAAAGGGTCGCGGGTGGTGGATGTGGACGGGAATGAGTATGTGGATTATGTCGGCACTTGGGGGCCGGCGATTCTCGGGCACGCGCATCCCAAGATCATCGAGGCGATCCAACAGGCGGCGGTGCATGGGACGAGCTTTGGCATACCCAATCCGCACGAGGTGACGATGGCGAAGCTGATCTGTTCGGCGGTGCCGAGCGTGCAAAAAGTGCGGATGTGCAACTCGGGGACGGAGGCGACGATGTCGGCCATCCGGTTGGCGCGCGGATTTACGAAGCGGGACAAGATCATCAAGTTCGATGGGTGTTATCATGGGCACGCGGATTCGTTGCTGGTGAAGGCGGGGTCGGGGGCGCTGACGTTCGGGCATCCGGACAGTGCGGGGGTGCCGGCGGCGTTCACGCAGCATACGGTGGTGCTGCCATTCAATGATGAGGAGGTGGTGAAGGCGGCGTTTGCCGCTAACGCGGGGCAGATCGCGGGGATCATCGTGGAACCGGTGCCGGGCAATGCGGGGTTGTACCTGCCCAAGCCAGGTTATCTGGAATTCTTGAGCCAGATCACACGCGCCAACGGGGCGTTGCTTATTTTTGACGAAGTGATGACCGGCTTTCGGTTGGCGAAGGGCGGGGCGCAGGAGCGGTTTGGCATCACGCCGGATTTGACGTGTTTCGGAAAAATCATCGGGGGCGGGCTGCCGGTGGGCGCGTTTGGCGGTCGGGCGGAGATCATGGATTGCCTGGCGCCGCTGGGGCCGGTGTATCAGGCGGGCACGTTGAGCGGGAATCCGCTGGCGATGGCGGCGGGCATCACGGCGCTGCAGGAATTGTTCGCGGGGGAGGCTTATGAACAATTGGAGACGCTCGGCGCGCAACTGGAAGCGGGGATGAAAGACGCGGCGAAGTCGGCCGGGGTGCCGGTGCAGTTCAAGCGGATTGGTTCGATGTTTTGCGGCTATTTCACGGACCAGCCGGTGCATAACCTGGCGGATGCGATGCATAGCGATCGGGCGCGGTTCGCAAAATATTTTCCCGGTATGCTGGACGCAGGGATTTATCTGGCGCCGTCGCAATTCGAGGCCGGGTTTGTTTCCGCGGCGCACTCGCCGGCGGATATTGAAATGACGGTGAGGGCGGCGGCCAAGGTGATGGGAACGATTTAGGGGATTGCGGGTTTTAAATTCTGAATATGCGTGTATTAGCCATTGATCATGGGACGAAGCGGATTGGCCTGGCCATCAGCGATGAGTTGGGGGTGATCGCCCAACCGCTGGAGTTTGTGCTGGCGGAACCGTTCGCGGGATTTCTGTCGCGGTTGAAGGAAATCATCAAGGAGAAGCAGGTGGAGTTGCTGCTGGTGGGCATGCCGCGGAACATGGACGGCAGCTATGGTCCGGCGGCGTTGAAGGTGCAGGAGTTCATGGCGGTGCTGAAGGATACGGTGGCGATTCCAATCAAGAGCTGGGACGAGCGGCTGACGTCCGCGCAGGCGAACCGGTTTTTGATCGCGGCCAACGTGCGCCGGGATCAGCGGAAGGAGAAGGTGGACAAGATGGCGGCGGCCATTCTGCTGCAGAGCTACCTCGATAGTTTTGTGCAGTCTTGAATTCGCCCGCCAAGTTTCATGGCACCGGAGCATTTGTGGATACGCTGAAATTCAAACTCATCATCGCTTACGACGGCACGAATTACGCCGGTTGGCAGGTGCAGACCAGCGGTGTGGGGGTGCAACAGCGGGTGGAGGAGGCGTTGGGGCGGCTGTTTCCGAGCGTGAAGCGAATCCATAGTTCCAGTCGCACGGATACGGGTGTGCATGCGTTGGGAATGGTGGCGCATGTGGAGATTCCCAAGGCGGAACTCAGAATGCCGGCCGCCAAACTGGCGTTGGCGCTCAATGCGCATCTGCCGGAGGATGTGCGGGTGCTGGCGGCGACCCGGTGCCGGGCTGATTTTCATGCGCGGTTTGACGCGGCGGGAAAGCAGTACCGGTATTTCGTCTGGAACCATACCGGGATGAACCCGTTGTTGCGGCATCAGGCGTGGCAGGTTCCCCGCAAGCTGGATCTGGCGGCGATGCGTGCGGCAGCGCGGCTGTTCTTGGGGAAGCACGATTTCAAATCGTTCGCAGGCACCCGGAATTATGAAATGGAATCGACGGTGCGGACCTTGACACGGTGCGAGCTCAAACGCAGCGGATTTTTGCTGACCTTCATCATCGACGGCGACGGTTTTCTCTACAAAATGTGCCGGGGCATTGTGGGAACGCTGGTGCAGGTCGGGCAGGGGAAGATTGCGGCGGAGGATATCAAAAAAATTCTGGCGAGCCGGGATCGTCGGGTGGCGGGAATGACGGCGCCAGCGCTGGGCTTGGTTCTGTGGCGGGTGTTCTATAAGCCCAAGCGCACGAGCGCACGAGCATCAGGTTTGAAGTCCCAACTCACTCATGAACATCGTGTTGGTTGAGCCGGAGATTCCGCCGAACACGGGGAATGTGGCGCGGCTTTGCGCGGCGACGCGGACGCGTTTGCACTTGATCGAGCCGTTTGGCTTTCAACTGGACGATAAACAACTCAAGCGGGCTGGGATGGATTATTGGCGGCAGGTCGAATGGCACCGCTGGGCCAACTGGGCGGCGTTCCGGGAAACCATTCCGGCGGGAGCGCGGCTTTGGTTCGTGGAGTCAGACGGGCCGCGGGTTTATTCCGAGGTCGAATTTGGGTCGGAAGATTACCTGGTATTTGGTCGCGAAACCGCGGGCTTGCCGAAACAATTATTGGAACAGAATCGGGAAGGGTGGTTGCGAATTCCGATGTTCAACGCGGAGTCACGTTCCCTGAATCTTTCCAATTGCGTGGCGATTGTTTTGTTTGAGGCTCTGCGCCAGCAGGGATTTCGAGGGGAACTTTAGCCGGAGCAATCGCGTCGCCAGCGCTAAAACCAGCCGGGATTGCGCCGGTTGGAAGCCGGACGGGTCACAGTTTTGACTCTGCCTCGTGAACAACGGCGCGGACTTTCTCCGGGCTCTCGGCGGTAAGCAAAGCTTTGCGAAGTTTGGGGTCGCGCAAGAGCCGGCTGATGCGGGCCAGCATGGCGAGGTGCTGAGTGACCGTGGGCGCAACCAATAAAAAGAACAATTTAGCCGGCGCTCCGTCGATAGCGCCGTAAACAATGCCTTCGTCATGCCGGCCGAAGATGAGGATGGGGCGATCCACCAGGCCAACGAGCGCGTTGCGTGCGTGCGGCAAAGCCACCCCGTCGCCAATGCCGGTGCTGTGGAGTTTTTCGCGTTCCCGCAAGGCTTGGAGCAGTGTCTGACGGGCTTCGGGTTCGCCGGCCAGCGCCTTGATCTGGCCGACCAGTTCGGCCAGCACTTCGTCACGCTGGGTCCCGGACAAGCGCAAATTGATGGCGGCGGGCAAAAGCAGCTCGCTTAAAGGTGGAATTCCAGAACCGGTGTGATTCATGCAGTGGTATCTTAACGATGTAGCAGGGGAGGTGAAGAAAAATATCCAGCTTGGGAGCACGAACTTTGTGCGCCGGTTGGCGGGGGAAGCGCCAACACCTCGTGGCAGGGTCTTGTCGTTGCACCGCTGAGGCGTGAGGACTAACAGGCCTACTCGCGGGCCCCGTTCGTTTTCAAGAGCTCCACGATTTCCACGTGCTCGTTGGTCGTCGCGTAGTAGAGGGAGGACTTGCCGCTGTAATCCTTCGCGTGGACATCGGCGCGACGGCTCAGGAGCAGTTCGGCCACTTCCTTCTGGCCGCAAATACAGGCCATGAGGAGCGGCGCGCGGCCGGGATAATTTTTCCGGTTGATGTCCGCCCGGTTTTCCAACAACAACTCGGCAACATGCGCATGGCCAACCCGCGAGGCGATGTGCAGCGGCGTGACACCGTGCTTGTCGAACGCATCCACCTTGGCGCCGCGGGCCAGCAGCAATCCAGCCAGGGAGCGGTGTCCGGAAGTGGCGGCGTGATGCAACGCCGTCCAACCCCCACGGTCAAAGGCGTTCACCTCAGCTCCATTGGCGATGAGCGCTTCTGCCACTGCTTGTTGGCCGTAGGAGGCGGCGGCGAACAGGGGTGTGGCGCCAATCTTATCCCGGGCGTTGACATCCGCGCCGCGTGCCAGGAGCAGCTTGACCACTGTGCGATGCCCATAATTAGCCGCTTGATAAATGGGCGTCTGGCCTTTGCCTTCGCGGGCATTCACATCGGCTCCGTGCGCCACCAGCAACTCGCTCACGTCCCGGTGGCCGAAATTAGCGGCGAGGTGCAACGGGCTGATCTGCCAACGGTTGGCACCGTTCACTTCCGCGCCCTTGGCCAGCAGAAATTCGACTACTTCCTTGAAACCGTAATACGCGGCCATCTGCAACGGCGTCTGGGCTTTCTCATCCCGCGTATTTACATCGGCTCCATTGGCAACCAGGATTTTGACCACCTCCAGCGAACCCCCGCGGGCGGCCAACTGAAGCGCAGTGCGCTGTTTCTCATCCAGTGAATTGACTATTTCGGGATTTGCCTGCAGCAACGCTTTGACCGCTTCCGCGTTCCGCTTCACTGCCGCTTCATGGAGTTCAGTAGGTAATCGGTTCACTTGATTGCATCCAGTATTATGAATTCAGCGAGTCTCCGCAACTCCATTACTTCACGAAGCAGTTTCTGCCCGTACAAATAGGGATTGAATGGTTTGGCTCGTTGGCGCTACTGAATCACCCCGCGTTTGCGCAATATGGCATCCATGGCCTTGTCCATCAACAAGTTGGCTAGCGGTTGGGTCGCTTCATCAAGCGCGGTGCTGGCGGTTCGGAGTTGTTGGGTATCCCCGGTCTTGCTCTCCGGGTTTTCGGTCGCCAACGCAGCCTCCACAGCTTGGAGAGCAATTTCAAGTTGCGCCCGGTAATCGGCCTCGACCTCATCTGCGCAGTCAACCAATCCCTTGCGCGTCGCGTTCACCGCTTCTCTCGCCCTCAGGGTGGCTTCAACCCAGCGTCGGGCGGCGAGATCTTCAAAAGCGTGCTCGACCGATTCCTCCACCATGCGTTGCACCGCGGTGTCGTCCACGTCCACGGCCGATTTCATCTCCACGATGGTTTGCCGACCGCTTTTGGTGTCGCGAGCCAGCACATGAAGAATGCCATTGGCATCAATCTCAAACTGGACACCAATCCGCGGGACCCCTTTCGGCGCCGGTTCGAAGTCGATCGTGAACCGGCCGAGGCTCCAATTGTCCTTGGCCCGTTCGCGCTCTCCCTGCAAGACATGGATCAGCATATTTTTCTGGTTGTCCACTGCCGTGGTGAACATCTCGCCCGCCTTCACCGGGATGGTGGAATTGCGGTGGATGATGACATTCATCAACCCGCCAAAGGTCTCGATGCCGAGGGAGAGCGGAGTCACATCCAGCAGCAGAACATGCTGGAAACCGCCGGCAAGAATTTCCGCCTGAATGGCCGCGCCGAGTGCGACCGCTTCATCAGGGTTCTGCGAAGTGTTCAGCAGCGGTCCGCTCGGACGGTGATAATCGGCACCCAGGCGGATGCTGCCCCGCGTTTCCTCAAACTCAACACAGCCAAAAATCTCCGTCACCATCTGCCGCACCAATGGCATCCGCGTTTGACCGCCCACCAGGATAATCTGGTCGAGATCCTTCGCCTCCAGCTTTGCATCCGCCAAGGCGCGCAAGCAATGCGTCCGCGTTCTCGCAACGATCTCCCGGGCGAGCGTTTCCAGTTCCGCCCGGGAAAGGCGTAGTCCGAAGCTGAACTCAGGGGTCAGGAAGGGCAGGGCGATCTCGACCGCCGATTCCGACGAGAGCCGAATCTTGGCTTGCTCCGCCGCTTCACGGATGCGCGAAAGCATCGGCAAGTTTTGGCCGGAGTCCGGACCACCCGCCGCCTTGATTTTCTCCACGAGGAAATCGAGCAGGCGCTTGTCAATGTCATCCCCGCCCAACCGCGTGTTTCCATTGGTCGCGAGGACTTGGAACACACCCTGGTTCAATTCCAGAATCGAAAGATCGAAAGTCCCGCCGCCGAGATCGTACACCGCGATCCGCGCGTGTTCCTTGAGCTTGTCCAGACCGTAGGCGAGGGCCGCTGCGGTCGGTTCGTTGACAATCCGCTCCACCGTGAACCCGGCCAATTCCCCGGCCCGCTTGGTGGCGTTGCGTTGGGCGTCGTTGAAATAGGCCGGCACCGTAATCACCGCGCGGGTGACCGGTTCATTGAGACACGCCTCGGCATCCCGCTTGAGCTTCTTCAACACTTCCGCGGAGACCTCCTCCGGCGTCCAGGCGCGGCCGTGGATATCGATGCTGACCTGGCCGGCACCCTCGCCGCGGACAGGATACGTCACCAGCATCTCCTCGCGCGCAACCTCATTGCCCCGCCGGCCCATGAACCGTTTGACCGAGTAAATCGTTTCCGCCGGCTTCACCACGCGCACCCGGTTGGCCGGGTGACCGACGATCGGCTCCGCACCCGCCCCGGGAAAATGGACCACCGAAGGCGTTAACCGTTGGCCATCGGCATCCGCGATGACCAGCGGAATGCCTGAATCCACCATGGCCACCAGCGAGTTCGTTGTGCCCAGATCAATCCCGAC
>JAQGOT010000515.1 GCA_028293465.1 Pedosphaera sp.
GGGTTATGGCAACGGGCCGAAAAGTCTCGACGAATTCTACAGCCGTTACCAGGGACTCGTGGATGCCCAACTTGACAATCCGAACCTGTTCGGGTTCTGCTACACCCAGTTGACCGATGTGGAACAGGAACGAAACGGCCTCTATTATTACGACCGCAAACCCAAATTCGATGTGAAGCGGCTGCACGACATCACGGCGCGGGCGGCGGCTTACGAGAAAACCGGCCCCACGGCGCCTGCACCCGCCGCCCGCCCGGGGTCGAACTGGCAGTTGCTGGTCGGGGCGGCGGCCGACGGAAAACTCAGCAAACCCTGGCGCTACACCACGGTCAACCCGACGGGTGACTGGAATGGAGAGCGCTCCGATGACCAGGGCTGGCAAACGGCAATGGCGCCGTTTGGGGCGGGTTTGTCCGGCGTGCGCACGGCTTGGACCAACAGCGATATCTGGCTGCGCCAAACATTTGATTGGGAGAGCAAGGATTTCAGAGCAGCGGCACTCGTGATTTTCCATGATGAAGACACCGAGGTTTATGTAAATGGCAGGAAGGTGTGGAGCCACGAAGGATTTGCCTCGGCCTATGAGATGTTCCCGGTGACGGACACCCTCAAGGCGGCCCTGCGGCAAGGTTCCAACACCATCGCGGTCCATACGCACCAGACGGCCGGAGGCCAGTTCATCGACCTGGCATTGCTCGTCGATTCATCAACGGTCCGGAATCATGTCGAGGCCAAGCGATGATACGATCCTTTTAGAACCCACCCATACAAAAGCACCCCATGATCCCAATTACCCGACTGGCCGTCGCCACCGTCTGGCTTTGCGCGCTGAACGTTTCTTTCGCTGATGTCAGCGTGGTTGAGCGGCCAACCTTAACCGGGACAAACCATTTCTATGTGGGCAACCGTCAACCGTTGGCACCGAGCCAATTCATTCAGTTGCCGGCAGGTTCCATCGAACCACGGGGTTGGCTAAAGGCTTTGCTGGAGCGCCAGCGGGAAGGGTTGACCGGACATCTGGGCGAAATCAGCGCCTGGCTTCAGAAAGATGACAACGCCTGGCTGAGCAAGGACGGCAAAGGAAAATACGGCTGGGAAGAGTTGCCCTATTGGCTCAAAGGCTACATTGACCTGGCCTACATTTTCAACGACCCGAAAATGATCAAGGAGTGTAACATCTGGATCGAAGGGGCGCTCGCCAGTCAGCGGCCCAGCGGAGATTTTGGCCCGGACCAACGGTTCGAAGATAGCACCCGTGATTACTGGGCGAACATGATCATGCTCTTCTGTCTCCAGTCCTATTACGAGCATTCACAGGATCCTCGCGTGCTGGACTTGATGACCCGTTACTTCAAATACCAGCTCAGCGTCCCCGACGATCAGATGCTCACGGGTTATTGGCAAAAGATGCGCGGAGGTGACAACCTCTACAGCATTTACTGGCTTTATAACCTCACGGGGGATCCGCAATTGCTTGAACTCGCCAAGAAAATTCACCTCTGCACGGCCAATTGGAAGTTGAATAACGATTTGCCAAACTGGCACAATGTTAACATCGCGCAATGCTTTCGCGAGCCCGCCGAATATTTCCTCCAGACTCACGACCGCGCCGACCTGCAGGCGGCGTACGCCAACTTCCGGGAGGTTCGGAAGCGATACGGGCAGGTTCCTGGCGGCATGTTTGGTGGTGACGAAAACTGCCGGCCGGGTTTTAGCGATCCACATCAGGCGGTGGAGACTTGCGGCATGGTCGAACAGATGCTCTCCGACGAAATGCTGATGCGAATCAGCGGTGACTCCTTCTGGGGGGATCAATGCGAGGAGGTGGCTTTCAACTCTTATCCCGCGGCGGTCATGGCCGATTTCAAGGCGCTACGCTATCTGACTGCCCCCAACATGGTCGTGAGCGACGGCAGGAATCATTCACCAGGGCTGGAAAACGGCGGCCCGTTCCTGATGATGAACCCATTCAGTTCCCGTTGCTGCCAGCACAATCATTCCCATGGCTGGCCTTACTTTAACAAGAACTTGTGGATGGCCACGCCGGATGACGGAGTTTGCGCCGCACTTTACAGCGCCTCGGAAGTCCGGGTGCGGGTGGGCGACGGGACCCAGGTTCGCATCACGGAGGAGACACATTATCCATTTGAAGAGAGGATTCAGTTTACGCTGGCCGCCGACAAGTCGGTGACTTTCCCGCTCTACCTGCGCATCCCGGCTTGGTGCAAGGCCGCCCGGGTGATGATCAACAACAAACCGGTAAAGGTGGTCGCCACGCCGGGAGAATATGTGCGGGTTGAGCGTGAGTGGAAGAATCGCGATGTGGTTACGCTGGATCTGCCCATGGACATTTCAGTCCGGCGCTGGGACCACAACCATGACAGTGTGAGCGTGGATTACGGTCCGTTGACCTTCGCGCTGAAAATCGGTGAACGCTACGATCGCCATGACAGTACCAAGACAGCCATCGGCGATTCGAGCTGGCAAACAGGAGCCGACCAATCGAAGTGGCCGTCGTTCGAGATCCATCCCACCAGCCCTTGGAACTATGGATTGGTTTTGGACGAGCCGCCCGCAAAAGCTTTCAAGATCAAGAAAGGCGAATGGCCCAAGGACGACTTCCCATTCACAACCGAAAGCGCTCCAATCTGGCTTGAAGCGAAGGCGAAGCGGATTCCAGAATGGACGCTCGACCGCCATGAGCTTTGCGCCACGTTGCAGGCCAGTCCGGTGCTCGCCGATGGGCCTGTGGAAACGGTTTCGCTGATCCCGATGGGCAGCGCGCGGTTGCGCATCTCCGCGTTCCCGGTCGTCGGCAGCGGTCCGACCGCACATCGGTGGATTGCTCCCGAAGCGCCCAAGCAACCGTTGTACAAAACCAGCGCGTCGCACGTGTTCGACGATCTCTCCGCCCCGTGTGATGAAGTCGTGCCGGTGAGTTCGAACGATCAATCGATTTCACGTTTCACCTGGTGGAATCACCGCGGCACGGCTGAGTGGTTTCAGTATGATTTCGAAAAAGCGAAACAAATTTCCGAAGTCTCGGTCTATTGGTTCGACGACACCGGTGCCGGCCAATGCCGCGTGCCACAATCGTGGCGGTTGCTTTACCAGGAAGGCGGAGAGTGGAAACCCGTCATCGCCAACGCCAATTTTGGAACCAAGCCCGACGACTGGAATCGTGTGCAGATCACCCCGGTGAACACCACCTCTTTGAGGCTTGAAGTCCAGCTTCAACCGAATTTCTCCGGCGGCATCCTGGAGTGGCG
>JAQGOT010000249.1 GCA_028293465.1 Pedosphaera sp.
CGAGATCCTCGCGCTTGATGTAACTGTTGACCAGGCGATCGGCTTCCAGGTCGAGGGCGAATTCGAGGTTCTCGTCGCTGGCGGGCAGGGTTTCAAAATAATTGACCCGGTCGGTGGAGGTGCTGCCGTTGAATTGCGCGCCGTGTTCCTGGAGCGCCTTGGGGACTTTCGGATGGCGCGGGGTGCCTTTGAAGACCATGTGTTCGAGCAGATGGGCCATGCCCGTCTCCCCAAAGCCTTCCTGTCGCGAACCGACGAGGACGGTGAGGTTGACGGTCACCTTGGATTGGGAATCATCCGGGAACAAGAGCACGCGCAAGCCATTCTCGAACTGATATTCGGTGATGCCCTCGACGCTGGCGACCTGCCGGGGCGAATCAGCCGCCACCGAGCAATGGACAGCGGCGACCAAGGCGAAACAAGTGAGGAATTTAGTGGTGATCATGTTCTGGAATAGGCGGCAGGACCCGCCGTTTAAGGGTTGTCTGACAATGGAAGAGGCAAGCGATGTTCTGGAATTTTTCTCCGGGCGGCACGGGCATGGAACGGTGAGGACGATTTCCCGCGCCGCGTCATCGCGGCTTGCGAGGTGATCGATTGCTCCGGGGTGGGCCACAGGTGAATTCCTGACTGTCGGCCACAGCCTGAACGTGAACCCGCCGCCCTGTCAATCTCGCTTTTCCGCTCAGGCGGTAGCCGAACAATCCGGCTTGGCACAAACCGAAGACAGCCTCGGACAAGGGCAGTTGCTTCCGGGCTCCGATGGGAGACTCCGGGGCTGAGGCGTTACGACGGTTGGGGATGGCTTTGTTGTTGGAAGCTTCATCGGGGGATCAGGTTTAATGACTTTTCCGCACCTGGCCGCCCCTGTTTTCTTAGCGAAGGAGGACCACAGGCTGGGGAAGAATTCCCCGATTTGACGCATTTTGAGCAGAATGTGCAATTTTCTTCAAAATCATCTTGACTGGAGATGAGGTGTTCAACATATTGGAAACAATTCCACTCGAACTGTAACGACCCCAGATGCATGAATTTGCCCGGGCCAGAAGCGGTGACTCAATCAACCAACCAAACCATGCCCATGAAACACCAACTCGTCCCCCACGGCGTTCCCTCGCACCATCGCGAGCGCCGCACGCGCGGATTCTGCGCCCATTGTGCTTAGTTCCGGCAACCATCAGGCGGACGAGTGCTCGAGCAGATCGTCCTTGCGTTAGGCCGCATCATTTCCACCTCCATCGCTCAGGGGGCCACCAGTCCCACGAGCGGCGGCGGCGGAGTTCACAAACCCACAACAAACCGACAGCCACAAGTCTCTAATCGCGAAACAACAACCCAAACACAACCTATGAAATTAAGATCAATCTTGGCCAGCATGGCGCTGGCGACGGCCAGCGTTTCAAACGCTGCGTATACCCCCGTTGCAATACAAAGCAGTAGTTACAATGCGGACGCGATTGTCGAATCGAATGCTACGCCCGTGCTGACCATCGTGACCACCGCCACAGTGGATAATGGCACGAACAACACGGCGGCCACCTGGTTTGAGGCGGGCTACGACGTGAACAACCCGGCTAACGGCCTCCCGGCGGCGAACACCGTCTTCACCGCGCAAGGCAATGCCAACTACACATTTAAGATGCCGCCCACGTACGCCGGCCCCAATGGCATCCTGATTGACACCGTAGTCACCAACGGCACGTTCACGTTGACCACTCCGGCCACATACACGCTGCTGTCGTTCATTGGCAGCGGCGGGAACGGCGGCGACGTCATCGGCGTTAAGGTGAACCATGCGAATGGCTCCTTTGAAACCGGAAGCTTCGGATGCCCTGACTGGATTAACGGCAGCGGAGTGGCTTTGACTGTGGGTGGCCGTTTGCAGAATCCGGTCACTTTCACCACTGAAACCGACGGAGCCAATCCACGTATTTATTTCCGAGATGTCGCCCTGACCAACACGGTCAGTCCGGTCACGAGCATTGTGCTCACCTACCTCAGCGGGTCGGCCAGCTCTCACAACGACATTATCGCGGTCAGTGGTGCCACGACACCCGGTGGCCCGGTCGCCCCGATCGCGGTCACGGGTTATACCTATGATTTCGTGGTGGAAGCCTCAGCGGCCAAGCGTGGTCGCGTTGTCAGCCAGACCATTGTAGCTGGCACCAACGTCTGGGCCACCACACAGACGATGGACAACGAGAACAACACCGGGTTTTGCTTTTATGAAAAAGGTCACGATGTCAACGCGATCAATAATGGTCCGTTGATTTATGGCAATCCTGCTGTCGATGCCATTGCGCAAGCCAGCGGTATCCCGGTCCACGGCACGACGTTCACCAATGGGGACCATAGTTTCAAGATGGCACCAGATTATACCGTCAATGATGTCGTATGGTTGAGTCCTGCGATTACGAACGCCACGATCACCTTGACGACCCCAACGGCCGCCTCCGCGTTGTCCTTCCTGGATGCCGCCGGGAATGGGCCGGTGCAGCCCATCGTGATTGTTCACCACCAAGACGGCTCGTCGGAAACCAACACGATCACCATTGTCGATTGGTTTTCCGGCTCGACGCCCATGTATATACCCAACGGCCGTGTGGCGGCGGATTCTGGCCAGTGGGACCAACAATCAGTTACGCAAAATGGAGCCGACAGGCTTTTTGCCAGCGACATGCCCCTGGCCAACGTGGCAAGCCCGGTCACCAGTATCGATCTGGTTTACACGAATACCGGCGGTCGTTGTGGTATTTTTGCGTTGAGCGCCACGGCTGGAGCGGTCCCACCGATCTTTACCCAACAACCGACCGGCACCAATAACATGGCCGGCACCGACGTTCAAATGGGGGTTCAAGTGACCGGCACCGCGCCGATCACCTTCCAGTGGCAAAAAGGCACCAATGGCATCTTCGCCAACCTCAGCAATGGTGGCAACGTCTCCGGCGCCACCACCGCCAACCTCACCATCCTGGCTGCAAACTACTTCTCGGATGCCGCCGATTACCGGGTGGTTGCCGCCAACGCGGGCGGCTCGGCGACCAGCGCCGTGGCCACGGTTATCCTGTATTCAACGAATGTCGACGTTACCCAGCCTGGTGATCCCGTCACCAGCTTCGGGACCAGTCTGTTCGGCGACGGACCGCCAGCCAATGTGATTGATAACAATCTGGGCACCAAATTCGGAGCGAACGTCAACGGGCCCTGCGGACTGGTGATCAGCCCGTCCGTCGGCGCTACATTGGTCACCGGCCTGCGGTTTTTTACGGCGAATGACTCGACGGGACGTGATCCGGCTGATTACAAGCTGGAAGGTTCCATCAACGGGGGGTCCACCTATAGCTTGATTGCATCCAACTCGGTAACGTTGCCCGACGCTCGCAATAACGCCGGGACGACGGATCCCCTTGTCGCCGCAGCGAAGGAGGTTTCTTTCAACAATGCGAACGGCTACACCACGTATCGGCTGACCTTCTCGCATTACAAGGGCGGCGCAGGTCAAACCAGTTGTCAGCTTGGCGATGTCGAACTCTTGGGTGTGACCACCAACCTGGTGATCAACGTGGTTACTCCGCCCACCGCCAAAGCCACTGCGGGAACCACGCTCACGGTCAATGCCACGGTTACGGGAAGTCCCACCCCGAATTCGCGCTGGCAAAAGCAGGTCGCAGGTGTATTCACAGACCTCACTGATGGGGGCACCGTGTCAGGTTCGCATACCGCAAGCCTGACCATTAATCCGGCAGCCTTGGCCGATACAGGATTGCTCAGGCTTATTGCCACCAATTCCCTCGCGTCCGTAACCAGCGCGGTGGTCCAGATGACGATTATCAGCACCAATGTGGATGTCACGACTCCGGGCGACACGATTACCGATTTTGGTAATACCTCCGCGAACGCGACCGCTCCGAACAATGCCTTTGATGACAGCTTCTTTACTTTCGTGACCCGGGGCAGCGGCCTCAACAATAATGCAGGGTTTCCTCCATTCGGCGGTCCAGTCGGTTTGGTGATCACCCCGGCAGCCGGCAATACCATCCTTCAGGGAGTGCGCATCTATCCCGGCGGTGATGGCATCCAGAGCGATCCGGCTGACTTCAAACTGGAAGGCTCACTCAACGGCGGCGCAAGCTACACTACGATCGTTCCGACCACCGCACTGTCCCTGCCCGACGACCGGAATCCCGTGGCTTCAGGAATGGACCCGCTGACTGCGGCCGTGCAGGAGGTCCTGTTTGTGAACACGCAGGGATACACCAGCTATCGCCTGACCTTCAATCACACCAAGGACGACAACAGCGCCAACAGCCTGAGCATCGGTGACATTGAGCTGCTGGGCGTCGCGGTGCCCGGCCAACCGTTTATTTCCAGCACCGTCTTTAACGGCGGAAGTCTGAGCATCAGCGGCTCCGGCGGCACGGCCGGCGGCAGCTTCACAGTGCTGACCAATGCCAACCTGACGGTGCCGGTGGCCAGTTGGGGCACCGCCACGACCGGCGCGTTTGACGGCAGCGGCAACTTCTCCATCAGCCTGCCCGTGAGTGGCTCGAATCCGCGTCTGTTCTACCTGATCAAGACGCCTTAACCTAAGTATTCCTCAGGGGCGAAGGTCTCGCATGTTCTGCGGACCTTCGCCTTTTTCGTTTACGCACTGAAATACCCTGAGCGTTCGGACTGGTCCTTTTGTGGCGGCGGTGCTGCTCGTTTGTTTCAGATGGCTACGGGTATCGATGTCGTCGAAGGGGTAGCCACATTGGTTGCTGGCGACAGGGGCCTGATGGGAAATAGGGTGTTGATGACACCAGTTCGCTGTTGGCGGTCAACCGGTTCAGGCGCCATTTTGGCGGCCGTCGGCAGGGATCGTGGTTGAGGGTTCGGAGTGGGGATGCAAGGATTTTCAGATTCTCAGATTTTAAGATTATCAAACTGGGGGCTCGGCGGGCATTTGTAACGGGCTTAACGAGCCGCGTAACGAGTGATGTAACGGGTAAAAAGCCACTTTGGATCAATGTTTGCAAGGGTTGTAACGGTGTAGCGGGCGTTTATCCCCAAGCGGTAAAAGTGGAGGGGTGCTGGTGGGTGGGTGGGAAGCACGCTGTCGAGAAATGACCAGGTCCCAATGAGTGTCCGAGCACCAATGCCCAATGAGGCATGTTCGAGAGTGGGCGATCTGGGTTTGCGGTGAATCCAGGCAAATACAAGCCAATCCAGGTTGGCGGCGCGCCAGATTCCGGTACGCGGTGACTGTCCTGGCTGCTGCGAGCCAGGGATCCGGCACGCGGGACGGTCCGGGGAGTTGGTGCGGTGGCGGTGAATCCAAGTTAATCCGAGCTGGCGGCGCAGGGATTTGATGACCGGAAGGACAAATGAACGGGGGCTTTGTAACGCTTGTGCCTGGGATGTAACGGCGTTGTAACGGCAATGTAACGCTTCGCATAGCGGACAAGTGGTTGGGGGTGAACATTGTAACGCCTGTAACGGCTGTACACCCCCAAGTCGGGGGGGTGAAATGTCGAATGACGAAGTTCGAATGACGAATTGGGGGGAAGTGCGTCCTGAAATGACCAATGTCCAAAGAAATCCAAAAGCTCAATGCCCAATCGGAGGTTCAGGCGTGTGCTTTGCGTCTGGGACCGGGCGGGCGGTTCGCGGAGTCCCAAGCGAATCCAGGTTGGGGGGGGAAGGATTCTTAGATTGTCAGATTTGAAGAATTTCATATTGGGGGTTGGGTTTGTCCGAGGGGGATGGGCGGGTTTGCACTGCTGCCGGGGATAGCCGCACTCCGGAAGGTGCTGGGGGGACCGGCCATGGTTCAAATCCAGGTTAATCCAAGGTGGAGAACGGTTCTTGTTTGATGGTTTGAAGCGGAAAGGATCGATTAGGCGGGTTGGATTTGTTCCCGCACACGGGAGTGATCGGTTGAGGGTTGCTGCGGTTCGTGGAGCGGCGCTGCGGGGGCGGTGTCCGGATGCGCCCAAGGCGCGGTAAATGCCAAATCCTTAGTTGCGCTAAGCGGACGGTTTACAGTAGTTTGGCTCCGTTTTAGACATGAAAATATACATCGACGGCAAATATTACGGGGAACGGGATGCGAAGGTTTCGGTGTTCGATCACGGTCTGCTTTATGGGGATGGGATTTTTGAAGGGATTCGCGCTTATAACGGGCGGGTGTTCAAGCTGAGGGAGCATATCGACCGGTTGTTTTATTCGGCCAAGGCGATCATGTTGACCTTGCCGCTCTCGCATGCCGAGATCATGAAAGCCGTGGTGGATACGTGCCGCAAGAACAAGCTGCGGAATGGCTACATCCGTTTGATTGTCACCCGCGGGGTGGGGTCGCTGGGATTGAATCCGTATCGCTGCAAGAAGCCGTCGGTGATCGTGATCGCGGACAAAATTCAGCTTTATCCGCCGGCGTTTTATCAGCGGGGTCTGGATATCATCACGGTGCCGACAACGCGGAACCTGCACAGCGCGTTGAACCCGGCGATCAAGTCGTTGAATTATCTCAACAACATCCTGGCGAAGATCGAAGCGATCAACGGCGGGTGCGAGGAGGCAATCATGCTGAACTCGGAAGGGTTCGTGGCGGAATGCACGGGGGATAATATCTTTATCGTGAAGGGTGACCAGTTGCTGACGCCGCCGTTATCGGCCGGCGCGCTCTACGGCATCACCCGCCAGGTGGTGATGGGGCTGGCGCGGGAGGCAGGATTGACGGTGGCGGAACCGAACCTGACGCGTTATGATTTATTCAACGCCGACGAGTGCTTTTTGACGGGAACAGGCGCGGAAGTGATTCCAGTGGTCAAGATTGATGGCCGAGTCGTGGGCACCGGGAAGCCGGGACCGGTGACCAAACGGCTGGTTGAGCAATACCATTCCTTGACTAATAGCTCGGGTGAGCCGATATACGATTAAGATTATGTTGTGTTGTATTTGCAAAGAGAAAGACGCCACTGTGCATTTAACCCAGATCGCCGGGGATAAAATGCAGAAAGTGGATCTCTGTGAGGAGTGCGCGAAGCACAAGGGGGTTAATGACCCCGCTGGTTTTTCGCTCGCCGATCTGCTATTGGGTCTGGGCGCGTCGCAGGAATTGGAACAGGCTGCGGGCGGCACCGAGTTGAAGTGCCCCAAGTGCGGCTTCACCCAAGCCGATTTCAAAAAGGCGGGTCGCCTTGGTTGCGCAGAGTGTTACACGACGTTCGCGGATGGGTTGGAAGGGTTGCTCAAGACGATGCACAAAGGCACCCGCCACACGGGCAAGGTTCCCCTCGCCCTCCAACAAAGCCGAGATTTGGCTGAACGGCTGAAATCCCTTCAAAAGAAGCTCACCAAAGCCGTTGAGGACGAGAATTTTGAGCAGGCCGCCTTGCTGCGGGATGAAATCAAACAGCTCAGCAGCAAACCGGGCAACGTGGCGACCGCTTGAAGCCCATGAACATCCACGATTTTCTCATTCCCCCGGCCGAGAGCGCGCGGCGCAAAGGTCCGCATGACCGCATTGTCATGTCCAGCCGGGTGCGGTTGGCGCGCAATGTCAAACATGCGGCTTTCCCGGGATGGGCCAAGAAGCCGGAGCGGGTGCGCATTCTGGACATGATCCGTCCGGCCATTGAGGGCTTGCCGGAGATGAAGGAAGCGTTTTCGGAGTCGATGGATAATTTGTCCACATTGGACAAGCAAATTTTGGTCGAGCGGCACCTGATCAGCCGCGAACACGCCGCCAAGAGCGCGGGCAGCGGCCTGGTCTTGAATCGTGAGGAGTCCCTGTGCGTGATGATCAATGAGGAGGATCATCTCCGAATGCAGGCATTGCGACCGGGTTTGCAGCTGAAACAAGCGTGGATGGCGATCGATCAGGCCGATACGGCCTTGGAGAAGAAGCTCGATTACGCTTTCAGCACGGATGTTGGCTATCTGACGGCCTGCCCCACCAATTTGGGCACGGGAATCAGGGTGAGTGCGATGCTGCATCTGCCGGGGTTGGTATTGGCGGAACAGATCAATCCGATCATCCAATCCGTCAACAAACTGGGGTTGGCTGTGCGGGGACTTTACGGAGAGGGCACGGAGGCGTTGGGAAACGTGTTCCAGGTGTCCAACCAGATGACCTTGGGCGAGACCGAAACGGTCATCGTGGAGCGGTTGGACAAGGTTCTCTCTCAAATTATCGAACACGAAGAGAACGCTCGCGACACGCTATTGGAAAAAAAGCCCAAGATGGTTTACAACCATATCGGGCGCGCTTACGGTATTCTGGCAAACGCGCACAGCATCTCCTCGAAGGAGACCATGAACTTGCTGTCGCTGATGCGTTTGGGAATGGATTTAGGCTTGTTCCCGGGCGGCGACCGTTCGTTGACGGATGAATTGTTCATCCTCACCCAGCCCGCGCATTTGCAGAAACAGTTTTCGGAGAAACTTTCGGCTGAGGAACGGGATTTGCTCCGTTCCGATATGTTACGGGAACATTTGAGAAACGTGAGCCGGCCGATTTCAAAGCCGGCCGGGACCGGTGGGACGGCATTGGACAAACCCAACAAGTAGAAGCACAATAAGATATGGCAAACGAAGACGCGATGAACAATTTTACGCCACGCGCCCAGCAGGTGCTGGCACTGGCGCGCAAAGAAGCCGACCGGTTCAACCACAATTTCGTCGGCACGGAACATCTTTTGCTCGGCTTGATTAAATTAGGCCAGGGCGTGGCGGTGAATGTACTGCAAAAGCTGGGCTTGGATCTCGAAACCGTCCGTATGGAAGTCGAGAAGCAGGTCGGCACCGGTCCTGATCAAAAGATGATCGGGAACATCCCATACACGCCGCGAGTGAAGAAGGTGCTGGCGCTGGCAGCCAAAGAAGCCCGGGCTCTGAATCATACGTACGTCGGCACGGAACACATCCTCCTGGGATTGCTCCGGGAGGGCGACGGCGTGGCTGCACGAGTTCTGAAGAACCTGGATATTGATATCGAGCAAACTCGCCAGGAGATTTTGAAGGAATTGGATCCCAATTTCGCGGCGCAAGAGGAGCAACCGCCCGGTGAAGGTGGAGGCCCCGCCGAAAGGCCCGCTCCCACTGAAAAGAAAGGCGAAGTCAAGACCCCTGCCCTCAAGGCTTTTGGACGTGACCTGACGGAAATTGCCCGCAAGGGTGAAATGGATCCGGTCATCGGCCGCAAAAATGAAATCGAGCGGGTGATCCAGATCCTGTGCCGTCGCACCAAGAACAATCCGGTGCTGTTGGGTGAGGCGGGAGTCGGCAAGACGGCCATCGTCGAAGGTCTCGCTCAGGAAATTTCGGCGGGTAACGTGCCTGAGTTGCTGCGCGAGAAGCGGGTCATCACTCTTGATTTAGCACTGATGGTGGCGGGCACAAAGTATCGTGGCCAATTCGAAGAGCGCATCAAAGCAGTGATGGATGAAATTCGCCGGGCGAAGAACATCATTTTGTTCATCGACGAGCTGCATACGATCGTGGGCGCCGGTTCGGCCGAAGGCACGATGGACGCGTCGAACATCATCAAGCCCGCCCTGAGCCGTGGCGAGATGCAATGCATTGGCGCCACCACCCTGAACGAATACCGCAAGTATATCGAGAAGGACGCCGCCTTGGAACGTCGTTTCCAGAGTGTCAAAGTTGAAGCTCCCTCCATTGAAGAAGCGATCCTGATCCTGAAAGGGTTGCGCGCGAAATACGAGGAGCATCATAAGGCGGAGTTCACCGACAAGGCCGTGGAGGCGGCGGTGAAAATGTCTGATCGCTACATCCCGGATCGCTTTTTGCCGGACAAAGCCATCGACTTGATGGACGAGGCTGGTTCGCGGGCCCGTATCGGCACGATGACCCGTCCGCCCGAGGTGAAGGAAATTGAGGCTGAGATCGAGGAGATCAAAGGCCGAAAGGAACGTTCCATAAAGGAGCAGGATTTCGAGGGCGCGGCTTCAATGCGCGACAAGGAAAAGCAGGCCAAGGAAAAATTGGAATCGGTCTTGAATACATGGCGGACTAACCGCGAGGAGACGCGGGTCAAGGTGGACGAAGACGATATTTTGCATGTCGTTTCCAAGTGGACCGGCATTCCTCTGAAGCGGATGGAGCAAGGCGAGGCCCAGCGTTTGCTGGCGGTCGAAGAACAAATGTCCAAAACGGTGATCGGTCAGCGTGAAGCCGTTTCCGCGATGTGCAAGGCCCTGCGGCGCTCACGCGCTGATTTGAAGGATCCGAAACGGCCCATTGGCACCTTCGCCCTGCTTGGTCCGACTGGCGTCGGCAAGACCTTACTGGCGAAGACGCTCGCGGAGCAGATGTTCGGAGACACCAAGTCCCTCATTCAGCTCGACATGAGCGAGTACATGGAAAAATTCAATGTCTCGCGACTCGTCGGTTCACCTCCGGGTTACGTGGGTTATGAAGAGGGTGGCCAACTAACCGAGCAAGTGCGTCGGAAACCGTATTCCGTGGTTTTGTTTGACGAGATCGAGAAAGCGCATCCTGATGTCTGGAACATGCTCTTGCAGATTCTTGAGGAAGGAAAACTGACCGATAACGTCGGCCGTGTGGTCAATTTCCGCAACACCATCATCTTGATGACCTCGAACGTCGGTTCGGAAACGATCAAGAAGCAGTCTTCGATGGGGTTCTCACCAATCAGCGACGAGAACAGCTATGAGAAGATGCGCGAGAAGATTCTGGACGAAGCCCGGCGCACTTTTAAGCCGGAGTTCCTCAACCGATTGGACGACGTGATTGTCTTCCGTTCGTTGACCAAACCCGACTTGATCGAGATTCTTGATCTGGAAATCGGCAAGGTCATGGAACGTCTGAAAAACAAGAACATCAAGCTGACCTTGGACGAAAAGGCCAAGGACTTCCTGGTGGAAAAAGGCTACGATCCTAATTACGGAGCGCGCCCCATGCGCCGCTCGGTTGAGCGTTTTCTGGAAGATCCGTTGGCTGAAGAGATCCTTAAAGGAGCTCTCCATGAAAACGATCCCATCCAGGTCACGTTCGAGAAGGACAAGCTAGTCTTCATCCAGACTGCATCGGCGCAAGGCGCTTACTCGAGTTAAGCATCAAGTCAATATCTAAAAACGCCAATCGCTTTGCGATTGGCGTTTTTGCGTTTTAAGGTTCTTCAACAGGCTTTTGTCCGCCCCGGTCACGGCAGGGACAGAATCCGATAGAACTGCTGCGCTGAGCTTCCGACGGCATTAGTGGCGGTGGCGGTGGGCCCAGTCGCCATGATGTCGGGCACCTGATCCAACCAATTAGTGCTGCTGAGGTCGGAGTTATACTGCAATCGATAGCTCTGATTGGGAACCGCACCCCAAGTGATCGTGGCGATGCCGTCGGAGAGGTTGAAGGAGAGAATCACAGGTGCCGGGACCGATTGAACTCCGTTTACCGTGACGAAGAAAGTGTTGGTGGCTGTTAGCGCTGGCAGACCGTTGTCGGTCACGACGGTCGTGAACGCATTGGTGCTGCCGGACTGCCCCGCACTCGGGGTCCATGTGATCACACCGCCAGCATCGATGCTGGCACCGGTGGGTGAGGTGATGAGTTGATAATTTAGCGTGTTGACCGGGAGATCCGAGTCGGTGGCGGTGTTGGCCACCGTGAGCAAGGTCAGCTCGTTGATGGTCCGGTTGGTCTGCACCGGCAGCACCGGCGCGCTGTTCACCTCGTTGACGATGACGGTGAAGCTGTTGGTCGCGCTCAGGGGCGGCACGCCGTTGTCGGTCACCA
>JAQGOT010000523.1 GCA_028293465.1 Pedosphaera sp.
AAAAACGCTCGGCGGCATCCTCGAGGACCGCCGCTCGCAAATTTCAAATCCCGAGATGCTCGAAGAAAGGAGGGTTGGCGCTTGGCTTCGCCCAGCAACGCCTCTGGTTCCTGGATCAATTGCATCCGGAAAGCCCGCTCTATAATTTTCCAATCGCCTTCAGGTTAACGGGTCAACTGAACCGCGAGGCGGTGGAATATTCTTTGAATGCCATATTGGTCCGGCACGAGGCACTGCGCACGCGTTTTGTTTGTGTCGAAGGCAACCCTGCCCAAACCATTGACGAGCCCCTCAGCCTGAAGCTCCCCGTGGTTGATTTGACCCATGTTCCAATCGACGCCCGTGAGCTGGAAGCGCAGCGGTTGGTCGCAAGCGAGGCGAAGCGTCCTTTCAATCTGGCTCAAGACCTGATGGTGCGTGCTTTGCTTCTTCAGTTGGAACCGCAAGAGCACATTTTGGTTGTGACGGTGCACCACATTGCAACCGACGCTTGGTCCATGGGAATCTTTTTCGGTGAATTGGCCGTGTTTTATGAAGCGCGAGCAGCCGGTCGGCCAGCGGAAATCCCTGAGTTGCCAATCCAATATGCAGACTTCGCCGTCTGGCAGCGCGAGTATTTGCAAGGAGCCGTTCTAGAAAGCCAAGTTGCGTACTGGAAAAAGCAGCTTGCCGGTGCCACTGCCTTTCTTGGTCTACCCACCGACCGTGCACGACCAGCGGTGCAGACTTTCCGCGGGGGCAACCAAACTCACCGAATTCCGGCAGCCGTCACCGACGCACTCCTGCAGATCAGCCGACGGGCGGGAGTGACGCCGTTTATGACTTACCTTGCGGCGTTTAAGGTGCTGCTGCATCGATACTCCAAACAAGAGGATATCCTGGTTGGTTGTCCGATCGCAGGCCGATCGCTTGTGGAGACCGAAAAATCAATCGGTTTTTTTGTTAACACGCTGGTAATGCGCACCGATTTATCGGGCGATCCCAGATTTACCGACCTCCTGGGCCGGGTCCGGGAGGTTGCCTTCGGCGCCTTTGCCCATCAAGAACTGCCATTCGACAAACTTGTGGAAGAGTTGCATCCCGAGCGTACCACGAGTCAGGTACCGTTGATCCAAGTAATGTTTGTGTTCCAGAATTCCCCGGCCCAAAGCTTCGGCCTTTCGGGCCTGACTTCACAGCCGGTGGAGGTGGGAAGCGAAACTGCCAAATTTGATTTAACTTTGTTCTTGGAAGAACGTCCTGGAGGCCTCACGGCAATTTGGGAATACAGCCTGGACCTCTTTGAGGAGGCTACGATCAAGCGGATAAGCGGGCATTTCGGGAACTTGCTGGAGGGCATTGCCGCTGATCCGGGCCAGCCTGTGTCACAGATTCCGCTGCTGACGGAGGCGGAGCGGCATCAATTGGTCGTAGAATGGAACAATACACGAACAGAGTACCCGAAACACCAATGCATACATGAGCTTTTCGAAGAGCAGGCGCGGCTCACGCCCGAGGCCATCGCGCTTACTTTTGGTGAGCGGCACCTCACGTATCAGGAACTCAATACACGGGCCAACCAACTGGCACATTATCTTAGGAGAGCGGGAGTCCAGCCTGGCAAGGGCGTGGGCCTATGCCTGGAGCGATCCTTAACCCTGGTGGTGGGCCTGCTCGCCATCCTCAAAGCGGGAGGAGGTTATGCCGCTTTGGAGCCAAACCTGCCCAAGGAGCGGTTGGCTGGCATGCTGGAGGACTTGCAAACCCCAATCGTGCTCACGCAGGAAAAGCTTGTGCCTTTTATCCAAAAGTCATTTGTGTTGGCAGGGGGCCCCGCTTCGGCACTTATTTGTTTGGATCGTGATTGGAGTGAGTTTGCCAATGAGAGCACCGAAAATCTTCCAGGTGTCACTTGTGCCATGGACCTTGCTTATGTGAGCTTCACCTCTGGGTCCACGGGCCGACCAAAAGGGGTGTGCGTGCCTCATCGCGGGGTGGTCCGCCTGGTGCGTGACACAAATTATGCCAACTTTTCAGCAGCCGACGTCTTCCTCCAACTCGCGCCGGTTTCGTTTGATGCCTCCACCTGGGAGATCTGGGGTTGCCTTTTGAATGGCGGGCGCCTCGTGGTTTTCCCTCCGTACACTCCGTCCCTCACCGAATTGAGCAGCACGATTCAAAACCATCACATCACGACGATGTGGCTGACCAGCGGCCTTTTCAACCAAGTGGTGGACGAACTGCCTGAGTGCCTGAAATCGTTGCGGCAGCTCCTGACCGGGGGGGATGTGCTGTCGGTTCCGCACGTAAAAAAGGCGTTGTCACTGCTGGGGGAAGGTTGTCGGTTGCTCAACGGTTACGGGCCAACCGAGAACACCACGTTCACGACCTGCCATCCCATTCCGCCCGGGTCCACCGAGGCGCGTTCGGTCCTCATCGGGCGGCCAATTTCCAATACTCAATGCTATGTGGTGGATGAGCGGTTGCAGCCTGTGCCGGTTGGCGTGCCGGGCGAACTCCTGGCGGGTGGTGACGGCTTGGCCTTGGGGTATTTGAACCGGCCTGAACTCACGGCGGAAAAGTTTATCCCTCATCCCTTCAGTGATGAACCGGGAGCACGCCTGTATCGCACTGGAGACTTGGTGCGTTACCGAGCAGATGGAAACTTGGAGTTTTTGGGCCGCCTTGATACACAGGTAAAAATTAGAGGTTTCCGCATCGAACTGGGGGAGATTGAGTCGGTGCTAGGCCGTCATGCCGGGGTGGAAGCCTGCGTGGTAATGGCCCGGGAGGATCAAACCGGGACCAAGCGCTTGGTGGCCTATGTCGTGGGACAAACACCGTCCAGCAAGGGAAGCGGGGAATTGCGCCGCTTTCTGGGCGAGAGGCTGCCGGAGTACATGTTGCCCTCAGTCTTTATTTTCCTGGATGCGTTACCTCTGACACCTAATGGGAAGGTTGATCGCGGCGCATTGCCAGCGCCGGACCAAGGGCGGCCGGAATTGGAAATTAAGTATGTAGGGCCGGGAGATGTGCTGGAGCGGGAGTTGACGAAGGTCTGGGAAGCAGTGCTGGGAGTGCAGCCCATTGGAATGGAGGATAAATTCTTTGATCTGGGCGGACATTCATTGCTTGCGGTGCGTTTGCTTGCCCGCGTGGAAAAGGAATTTGGCAGGAAGCTCCCCCTGGCAGCCGTCTTCCAGGCCCCTACCATCGCGCGGATGGCGCAACTCTTACGTGACGGGGAGGAGTTGGCGCCCGGTTCCTCGCTGGTGGAGATTCAACCCAAAGGTTCCCGCCGCCCGCTGTTTTTTGTTCACGGGGTGGGGGGCGGGATGTTTTGGGGCTATACCAATCTTTCGCGCAGTCTGGGGCAGGATCAACCCGTGTATGCTTTGAAATCGAGATGGATGGATGGACGGGAGGAGTTCGACAGCATTGAAGAAATGGCGGCTCATTACGTAGCGGACATTCGTGCGTTCGCGCCCAATGGACCATATCATCTCGGCGGCTATTGCTTCGGTGGAAACGTGGCCTACGAGATGGCTCGGCAACTCGAGGCCCAAGGGGAGAAAGTCGCATTTCTAGCCGTGCTCAATTGTGCCCCGCCGAACTCCAGTTATGGGAAGCCGAATTGGAGCCCGGCTTTCGTTTTTAGATTCTTACAGAATTTTGCGTATCTGATAGCGCGGTCTCTAAAGTGGGGGCCGCAGCAAAGAAAAGAGTTTCTTCGTTGGAAAGCCGCACTTCTCAAAAGAAGGGCGGCCCGCATGCTTAACCTGTCGCGGGAGGCTGCGCGCCAGCTTGATGTGGATGATATGGTTGACCTTTCCTCATTCCCCGAGGAACAAAGGCAACTATGGGAGATTCATATCCGGGCCTTGCTCAAATATATTCCCAAACCCTATGGTGGCAGAGTTAGCTTGTTTCGTAGTCATGGGCATCCGATGTTTTGTTCTTACGATCCGAAGTATGGTTGGGGTGAATTGGCAGGTGAGGTGGAGGTGCACGAGGTGCCGGGCGCTCATGAGAGCATATTGGAGGAACCGCACGTAAGGGTCTTGGCTGAGGGAATCAAGAAATCTGTTTTGAGGGTGTGTGAACCTGGATCTCCTCCGGCAAGCATGCCTTCCCAGAGAGAGGAAATAACGCAGCCACAAACGGCAGCCGCGGTCGAATGCCTCGAAACCCGTGGCGATTATCCACGGGAGCTCTGCATTCATCAACTTTTTGAAGAACAGGTCAAACGAACGCCAGAAGCGGTGGCGGTTACTTTCGGAGGGGACCGCCTGACTTACCGAGAATTAACCACTCGGGCTGATCAGTTGGCGCAGCATTTGCAGCTTCTGGGTGTCAAGGCCGACATGCCGGTGGGGATTTGCCTGGAACGGTCCCTTGATCTGGTGGTGGGTTTGCTCGGAATTCTGAAGGCTGGCGGGGCTTACGTCCCGCTAGACCCTGCGTACCCGCGTGAACGCCTAGGCCTAATGCTGGAAAATGCCCAAGCCACGGTGCTGGTCACACAGCAGAGCCTCGTTGGCATGCTCCCTGCAACTCCAAGTTCAGTTGTTTGCCTGGATCAGCCTTTGCCAACGGTTTCCATGGCCCAAGGGCTGCTCCCGGAAGCGGCCCCCAACAGCCTGGCGTATGTGATCTACACCTCAGGTTCGACGGGGAGGCCCAAAGGCGTGGCGATGGAGCATCGGCCGCTCGTGAATCTCATCTGGTGGCAGCTTAAGAATTCCGTGGTGGGCCAGGGGGATCGGACATTGCAGTTCGCCTCGTTGAGCTTCGATGTCTCATTCCAGGAAATATTTTCCACTTGGTGCAGTGGTGGTGTGCTGGTGCTGGTTAAGGAGGAAACACGCCGTGATGCGAATCGG
This sequence comes from Pedosphaera sp., assembly GCA_028293465.1. Taxonomy (GTDB): domain Bacteria; phylum Verrucomicrobiota; class Verrucomicrobiia; order Limisphaerales; family Pedosphaeraceae; genus JAQGOT01. The sequence continues at coordinate 4,863 of JAQGOT010000523.1, forward strand.
TTGGCGACCTTCCTTCAAGAGCAGCAAATCAACCGGCTCTTTCTTCCATTCGTGGCGCTCAACCAATTGGCTGAGTCAATTACCGAAGGAACGGCTCTGTCCGGAACCTTACGTGAGATTGTCACTGCCGGCGAGCAACTGCGGATCACCCCCAGGATCAAGAGTCTTTTTGAGCGCTTGGAGAAGTGTACATTGCACAACCATTATGGGCCCTCGGAAAGCCATGTGGTTACCGCCTTCACACTGACCGGTGCGCCGGCGAATTGGCCCGCATTGCCACCCATTGGCCGACCGATCGCGAACACGGAAGTTCATCTGCTGGATGAGAAGTTGGCTCCGGTAGCTACCGGTGAGCAGGGGGAGGTGCACATTGGCGGCGATTGTTTGGCGCGAGGGTATTTGCATCAGCCTGAACTGACGGCTGAACGGTTTGTAGCCGACCCGTTCCGCAAAGGGGCAGCCGCGCGTTTGTACAAAACCGGTGACCTCGCGCGAGCTTTACCCGATGGCAACCTCGAATTCCTGGGACGCGCGGACCATCAGGTTAAGATTCGCGGGTACCGGATCGAGTTGGGTGAGATCGAGACCGTGTTGGGGCAACATCCCGGGGTGAGAGAGGGCGCGGTCACCGTCCGCGAAGAGACTCCCGGTCAAAAGCGCCTGGTGGCTTATGTGGTTTG
>JAQGOT010000541.1 GCA_028293465.1 Pedosphaera sp.
GCGGGATTGGATTCGCTCACGGGCGGCGGCGCGGAGATTTTTCGCAAGGAAGTCCGTTCCGCCATCGCCAAGGGCAAGGAATCAGGCGAGGAATATTTGGATGTCCACCGCGCCTGGCATCAGATGGGCGGTCGCAGCACCTGCACGATGCTCTTTGGGCATGTGGAGTCGCTCGCGGACCGGGTGGATCATTTGCGGTGTTTGCGAACGTTGCAGGATGAGACGCACGGCTTCACGGGGTTCATTCCGCTCCCCTATCAGCCGGAGGATAATGAGATTCCCGTGAAGACGCCCCCCACGGGCTTCGATGCGCTGCGCACGCTGGCGGTGAGCCGCATCTACCTCGACAATTTCGATCACGTTACCGCCTACTGGGTCGGCATGGGGTTGAAGCTGGCCCAGGTCGCGCTGAGTTATGGGGCGGATGATCTGCATGGCACCATCATCGAGGAGCACATCTTTCACATGGCGGGCGCCACCTCGCCGCAGCAACAGACCGAGGCAACCCTCGTTAAAGCCATCCGCGAGGCGGGCCGCACACCGGTGCAACGAAACACCTTCTATGAGCCGATCAAAGTGTGGGATGCGCCTGTCTCCGCCGAGGCTGACTCGGAGACCAAGCGCTCCAAAATGCTGGATGACAATCTGGCGACCGCTTGAACCGGCTTGCGCATGAAACCTTCTGAAGAGATACCGAAGCTGCGCATGGCACCGCTGGAGACGGCGGAGGAACTCGCTCATCGCGCGGAGCGGGAAAAGCGCGCTGCAGAATTGCAACGCGAGGGCAATCTCGAACAGTCACTCGCGCCGTTTCGTGTCGGTTCGGTGAGTTATCTGAACGCCGTCCCGCTGACGCGCGGGCTGGAGGACGAAATCACCTTGGCCACGCCCGCCAAACTGGCCGAGATGCTGCAACGAGACGAGCTGGATGCCGGATTGGTGAGCATCACGGAAGTGCTTTTCCATGATCGTTATGATATTCTGGACAGCATCGCCATTGCTTCGCTTGGCGAGGTGAAAAGCGTTTTCCTGGCGCATCGTCGGCCGCTCGCGGAGGTTAAGGAGATTTTTTGCGACACCGCCTCGCTGACGAGCGTGAACCTCTTGCGCGTGCTCCTCGCCGAGCGTGGCTTGCGGCCCGAGTTCAAGCCGCTGCCGGATTATGAAACGGCTTCGCAGCATGACTACCTGCTGTTGATTGGCGATCCCGCCATCCATTTCCTCCGCGCACCGCATGAACACGAGATTTTGGATTTGGGTGCAGCTTGGCTTGAGTTGACATCGCTGCCGTTTGTCTATGCGGTTTGGGCGTTGCGGCGGGGGGTGGAGAATACCGTATTGCGCCGCCAATTGCGCTCAGCCCGGGACTTCGGGTTGGACACGCTGGACTCCATCATCCGCAACCGCAACGACTACGATTACGAATTCCGCAAAGATTACCTCGGCTGGCACATCCACTACCACCTCGGCACCGACGAGAAGCGCGGCCTTGCCAAATTCATCGAACTGCTGCGCAAGCACGGGCTCGGCCCGGTTTACGAACCGGAGTTTGTGGTTTAAACATCGACCTCACTGCTTCTCGAGTTTGGCCAGAACTTCCGGATCGCGCACGTCCACCCAGCGGCCTTCGATCTGCATGCCGGCGATGCGGTGGTGGGTGTCGATCAAGGCGCTGATGGCGTCGGTCAGTTCGTATTCGCCGCGCGGTGACTTCTGGAGTTTCGCGGTGAAGTCGAACAGCGACGGACGGAAGATGTAAATGCCGGCGTTGTACCAGGCTGTGTCGCCCGGCTTCAACCAGCCGTTCACTCGTAAATCCTCGATTTGGGCCGGGCTCGGCTTTTCCACCAGCCGTTTCAGGCAGAATTTGTCGTCGAAAAAAACCAGGCCGCCCTTGGTGACATCCTCGCTGCCGGTGACGGTGATGACGCCCGAGAAATAATCCTCGTTATAGCGATGGACCATTTGCTGGTAGGTCTCGGGCTTGACCAGGATGTCGCCGTAGGTGAGGAGAAAGGGCGATGCGCCGATGAAATCCTTGGCCAGTTCCGGGGCTTTACCGGTGCCGTCCTGGACCAGTTGCCGGCCATAAGCAATCCGCGCCTTCCATTTCGAGCCGTCGCCGAAATAGTTCTCGATCGTCTCGGCCTTGAAACCGGTGACGATGAAGATGTCGTGAATGCCAGCGCCCAGAATGCCTTCGAGGATGTGCTCCAAAATGGGCTTGCCCTGGACTTGAAGCATCGGTTTGGGGAGCTCATTGGTGAGCTCCCGCATGCGGGTGCCTTTGCCGGCGGCGAGAATGACAGCTTTCACGGGGGCTGGTTATATCGGCCACTCAAGCTGAACTCAAGCTTTGTAGCCGGAGGAGGAGCCTGAACCACAGGTTCAAGCGGCGGCGGCCCGGCGAACCAGAGGAAAATTGAATTTTTTTGAGGGTTTGAGAGTCTTTTATGGTCTCCAACATGATGAAATTTGTCCTGATCCTTGGATTTGCCCTGGCGCTGTCCACCGCCCAAAAGGTTGCCGCGGAAGGAAAACAGCTTGCCGGCCAATTCGCGCCCGCTGGCTCGCCAGCCTTGTTCCCGTCGGAAGCGCAGAAGCGATTTGTTGTGCCGGAAGGCTTTGAAGTGCGGCTGTTCGCGGCGGAACCCGATGTGATCAATCCTGTCGCCATGACCTGGGATGACCGGGGGCGGCTTTGGGTGGTGGAACTTTACGAATATCCGCTTGGCGCTGCGCCCGGCACCAAACCGCGCGACCGCATCAAAATCCTGGAGGACACGGACGGCGATGGTCGCGCGGACAAGGTCACGGTTTTCGCCGATGGCCTGAACCTCGCCACGGCCATCCAACTGGGTTACGGCGGCGTGTTTGTCGGTCAAGCGCCGGACTTGTTGTTTTTGGAAGACACGAATCATGATGACATCGCGGACAAGCGGACGGCGTTGATGACCGGTTTTGGCCTGGAGGATCGCCATGAGTTGCTCAACGGATTCACCTGGGGACCGGACGGCTGGCTTTACATGACGCACGGCGTGTTCACCCATTCCAAAGTGAAGATTCCCGAAGCCAGCGAACCGGGCGTGGAAGTAAACGCCGCCGTGGCACGCTTTCATCCGCGCACGAAAAAGTTCGAGGTCTTCGCCGATGGCACCAGCAATCCTTGGGGGTTGGATTTTGACCGTGCCGGCAATGCCTTTGTGAGCGCCTGTGTCATTGATCATTTGTTCCACATGGCGCCGGGTGGCATCTATGTCCGCCAAGGCGGGACGCCGGCCAATCCTTATTCCTACCAACTGCTGCCCTCCATCGTGGATCACAAGCATTACATGGCGGCCTATGCCGGCGTGCAGGTTTATCAAGGCAATCAATTTCCCGCGGAATGGCGCGGTGAAGTCTTCATGGGCAACATTCACCAAAACGCCGTCAATCACGATCACCTCACGCCCAACGGTTCCAGTTTCAAGGCCACCGCTGCCAAGGATTTTCTGACGACAAGCGATGGTTGGTTCCGTCCCGTCAGCGAGCAGGTCGGCCCCGACGGCGCGCTCTGGGTGATGGATTGGTATGACAAATATCCCTGTTACCAAAACGCGAATGAGGATCCGGAAGGCGTGGATCGCGAGCGGGGTCGCATCTGGCGCGTGGTTTACACCGGCAAGAATCCCGGCCGCAAGGTCCCCTCACGCCCAGAGGCAAAAATGCACCTCGCACAGCTTGGCACCGGTGAACTCGTGCAGATGCTTGCGCATCCCAACATCTGGCAGCGGCGCATGGCGCAACGGCTCTTGTCGGAGCGGCGCGATCCCGCCGCGGTGCCCGCGCTTCGGAAGCTGTTGCAAAGCGGAGACACCCTTGAAGCCCGCTTGTTCGCGCTGTGGACGCTGCATAGTTCCGGCCAGTTGGATGAATCGGTGCTCGAAGACTTTTACACCGACCGGGAACCCGCCATTCGCGCCTGGGTGGCGCGGTTGGCTGGTGAACAGCGCGTGGCTTCCCCGGGAATTATCGGCGGGTTAAGCCACATGGCGAGCGATCCTGATCCGACGGTGCGCCTGGCGGTGGCCACCGCCGCCCGCGAGTTTGCCTCCGGTTCCCTGACCATCAACACACCCGTGCCCCCCGCGCTCGAAGGCATTGAAACCGGCCGCATCCTCGCGCCGCTGCTCAAAGCGTCGGCGGATGGCAAGGACCCGCTCATCCCGTTCATGATCTGGCAGGCCGCCGAGCCGAAGATTGCGGAGAACCCGGAGCCGGCCTTGCGCTGGTTGCTCGCCAACGGCGCCGAGACCATGCCGTTGAGCGGCCAGCTCGCCCGGAAGACGATGCGCCGCATTTGCGACGCCCACGATGCGCAACGGTTGGACATCGCCGTCAAGTTCGTGGAAGCCGTCGCCGAAAAGGATGTCGCGCTGACAGTGGCCGCGCTGGACGGGTTACTCGACGGACAACAGGGCAAGGCCCAGGCGCCCACGACCGATCCCGGTCCACTGCTCGGCAAATTCCTCGCCAGCGGCAAGCCGGAGTTGGCGGACCGCGCCCAGCGACTGGGAACCTTGTGGGGCAGTGCGGCGGCAATCCAAGGCACGTTGCACGAGCTCAATGATCCCAAGACCAGCGTGGAAGAACGGACCAAGGCCATCCAGGCAGTCCGCAAACTGAAGACCCCGGCGGCGCGCGATGCGATGTTAAAGCTGCTGGCAACGGGGACTCCAGAGCCGCTCGTGCTGGAGGCTGTCCGCGCGTTGGGGGAAATCGGTGGGGACACCGTGGGCGATGAACTTATTCAGCATTGGAAAGCCTTCGCTCCCGAGGCGCGCCGGGCGGCGGCAGAGGTGCTGGCTTCACGCCATCGGTGGACGCTGAGTTTGCTTTCCGCGTTGGAAGCCAAAACCATTTTCCCGAATGAAATGCCGGCGACCGTGATTCGGTCGTTGAGCCAATCCGGCGATGATGCCACCCGCCAACGCGCCGTGCGGGACATCGGGCGCACCCGTCCGGCGGATGCGGATAAAGTGAAAGTCATCGCAGAGAAGAAAAAAATGATCTTGAGCGCCCCGGCGGATTTGCAGGCCGGCCATGAGGTGGCGAAGAAGACCTGTTTTGTGTGCCACAAACTTTACGGGGAAGGGGCGGAGATTGGTCCAGACCTCACGGGCGTCGGTCGTTCCACACTGGATGCGTTGCTGGCCAATGTCATCGATCCCAACCAGGTCATCGGCAAGGGTTATGAAAACGTGGAAGTCGAAACCAAGGACGGCCGCACGATCAATGGCCGCCTGGTGGAGGACACCAACATCCGGGTCAAATTGCTTTCCGCCGGACCGAAGGAAGAGGTCGTCGCCAAATCCGACATCGCCTCGATGCGGGTCACAGAAATGTCGGTGATGCCCGAAGGCCTCGAACAAATGCCGGAAGCAGATTTTCGGAATTTGATGATGTTTATCTTCAATCCGCCGCAGGACAAGCAGGCCGCTGACGGCACCCTTGCACATTGAGGAGCTCGCGGCAGGACGCCGCTGCCACGATTCGCGGGTGCTCGGGCACGGCCGTCATGGGAACTGAAGCTAATTCCACACAGGGGAACAGGAATTGGGGCCAACCCGGGCTGGGAGGGGGTTGATAGCGTTAGCGTTAAAGCTCACGGTTCGGATCAAAAGTAATCCAAATTACTTCTTTTGCACGACCGAAAGTCTGTTATTATTACCGGCCATATTTGTACAAATGACTGACAAACACAAAATTACCAAACTTTCTACCCGTCAATTTCTTGCCCTGGGCTGCGTCGGAACGGTCGGCCTTTGGCTCGCTTATTCCGACCAATATGCGCCAAAAATGGTCCGAGAACTGGCGGCGGACGCCGGCCGGGCGATTCTGCTCCCCAAGCACACGCCCCAACCCGCCAAATGGGATCCAAACGGGATCACGGCCGCTTGGTTGGGCCACTCCACGGTGTTGCTGAATTTCTTTGGTCTGACAATTCTAACAGATCCGGTGCTGTTCATGCGGGTCGGCGCTGATCTGGGGATTGGCACGGTAGGGCCCAAGCGCCTGGTGGCGCCAGCGCTCGGGGTGAAAGATTTGCCGCCGATTGATCTGGTCCTTTTGTCGCACGCGCACATGGATCACTTGGATTTGCCGACCTTGAAGCGGCTGCCGGGTAAAACCCAGGCGGTGACCGCCCGGGCGACGGGCGATTTATTCAACGGCACAAAAATGGGGCAGGCGACGGAGCTGGGTTGGGGCGAAAAAACCTCCGTCAAAACCCCGAATGGGGACGTGCGGGTGGCAGCGTTCGAAGTGAAACATTGGGGTGCCCGGTGGCGGCGTGACACTTATCGTGGTTACAACGGCTATGTGCTGGAACGGGAAGGCAAGAAAATCATCTTCGGCGGCGACACGGCGATGACGGACAGTTTTCGCTCGTTGCGTGGCCGGGGGCCGTATGATTTGGCGATCATGCCGATCGGCGCTTATCAACCGTGGGTTTGTTCTCATTGCACACCGGAGCAGTCGGTTCGCATGGCCAACGATGCCGGGGCGAAGTATTTTTTGCCGATCCATCATAAGACCTTCAAGCTTGGCAAAGAAGGAGCCAACGAACCGATCCGACGACTGGAAGGCGCGTTGGAACCGGAACGGATCGCACTACGGGATGTCGGAGAAACGTTCCGACTCAGTTGAGGTTGAGCCCACCGCAAAAGTTATAAACTTGCAATGGGGGGCGCGGAAGTCAGAGTGGGGTCGTGTCCTTCTTTGTGAGCGACGCTGCTTTTAGAAGCGCCCGCAACGTGGCCGCGGGCCTGCTGCTCGCCTTGCTTTTCCTCCCGCCCTTGACCGCGCGTGGTGCGGCTGAACCGCAGGCCTATCGCATCGAGGATTGGCAGGTGGATCAGGGTTTGCCGCAGAGCTCGGTCACTTCCATCGTGCAGACCCGGGATGGTTATTTGTGGCTGGGCACGTTTGCTGGCCTGGTGCGGTTTGATGGGGTGCGGTTCAAGGTGTTTACCCCCGACAACACGCCGGGATTGAGCAGCAGTCGCATCATCAAAATCTTTGAAGACCGGCAAGGCGCGTTGTGGATGGGGACCGAGGAAGGGGATGTGGTGCGGTGTTTGGCGGGGCAATTCCAATCCTTCCCCCCGCCCAGTCCGGGAAATTATATCCACGCTTTCGCGGAGACTGCTGACGGCGCGTTGTTGATGGTGAGTTCCAGCCAGGAGTTGTTCCGTTTCGGGGCGGGGCGATTCATGCTCGTATCCACCAATTGGGACTTGCTGAGCACCAAGGTCAATGGCCTGATGTCAGACCTGCAAGGCCAGGTCATGGTGAGCACCGAACATGAAATCGGGGTATGGCAGGATGGCCGGTTCAATGAGGCTTGGGAGCAGAACCCACAGGAAAACTTTGGCCCCGGCGCCCTGGCCAGCAGCCGCGAAGGCGGATGTTGGGTGGCTGCCAATGGACGATTGCGTCGGTTCAACCATGGCCGATGGGTGGCTGATTACGGAGTTTATCCCTGGTCCAAAGGAGATCTTTATTGCATGTTGGAGGACCACCTCGGCCGGCTTTGGATCGGCACCTACGGCAGCGGTTTGTTTCGGTATGAAACCAACGGCACGGTGCTGCACGTATCCACGCAAGAAGGCATGGCGGGTGAATTCGTGCGCAGCCTTTGCGAAGATCGCGAGGGCAACCTTTGGGTGGGCACGGAAAGTCATGGTTTGGCCCGGCTCACCCCCACGGTTTTTCGCAGCTATGGCCGCCAACAAGGTCTCGCGGGCGATAATGTGTTGACGGTTTGCGAGGGTGCGGACGGCGAGTTGTGGATCGGGATGAATGGAGACGGAGTGGACCGGCTCAAAGACGGCATCGTGCAGCACTATGGTCCCCGGGAAGGCCTCACCAACGAATGCGTTTGGTCGGTATTTCAGGACCGCAGCAGAACGCTCTGGGCGGGCACCTGGGGTGGCGGGTTGTTCAAGTTGAAAGAGGATTGGTTTATCCCGATCTCCGGGCTCGGTCAGGAAAACCCTGTGGTCTGCGCCATCTATGAAGATTCCCAAAGCGCCATTTGGCTGGGCCAGCACCGGACCAAACCCGAGATTATACAATTGTCCGCCGGCAAACCAACCGTGTTCACCCTGCCGGCTCAGCATTCACACGTCGATGTCCGCAGCATGGTTGAGGACCGGGCCGGCAATCTCTGGATTGGAACCCAGGGTGACGGGCTATACCGTTTCAAAGCAGGTGAATGGACACGCTTCGGGAAGCGCAACGGACTCGGCAGTGAGTCCATCCGGTCTCTCTACGCCGACCCGGACGGCACGCTATGGATTGGCACTTATGGCGGCGGATTAACCCGGTTGAAAGCGGGCGCGTTCATCAACTACACGACCAAAGATGGCCTGGTGAATGATGCCATCTCCTACATCACGGAGGACAATTGGAGCAATCTTTGGTGTAGTTCAAGCAGCGGAGTTTTTAGGGTGGGCAAGGAAGAATTAAATCGCTTTGCCCGCGGCGAGGTCCGGGCGATTCGTTGCTTCGCCTACACCAAGGCTGACGGGTTGCCGAGCCTTGAGTGCAGCGGCGGTTCCCAGCCTGCGGGGTGTAAAACCCGTGATGGCCGCCTGTGGTTTCCCACGGTTCGGGGCCTGGCTGTGGTGGATCCCGAGCATGTCCCCATCAACTTGTCCCCGCCGCCGGTGGTGATTGAAGAAGTGGTGCTGGAAGGAAAAGCTCAAAGCCCGAAAGCCAATGCCGGGTCGGGTCAGGCGGAGGCCCAGATCTTTGTCATCCCCGAAAATCAGCCGGCCCCCCTGAAGGTCTCCCCCGGCAACCAGCGCCTGGCTTTCCATTACACCGGCCTGAGTTTTACCGCGCCGGAGAAGGTTCAATTCAAATACAAACTGGAAGGCTTGGAAGAGGAATGGGTGAATGCCGGGCCTCGCCGGACCGCTAATTACAGCCATCTGCCACCCGGCCGCTACCGTTTTTGTGTGCTGGCTTGCAATAACGACGGGGTTTGGAACGAAGCCGGCGCCACGCTTGCCCTTATCATTCCGCCTTACTTCTGGCAAACGTGGTGGTTCCGGTTGCTCGGCGCCGCCGCCGTGGTTCTGCTCTTCGTGCTCGCGTATGAGCTCCGTCTGGCCTCGGAGCGCAAATTAGTGCGGCTGCGGCTCCGCATTGCCCGCGACCTCCATGATGAGGTGGGCAGCAACCTCGGCAGCATCGCCCTGCTCAGTGAGGTCATGCCCAAGCCGGCCCATGGCTCTGTCGATGAGGTCTCTGAAATCCGCCGCATTGCCGTCCAGACCATCGGTTCGCTGCGCGATATTGTCTGGTTCCTCGACCCGGCGGGGGACCAAATGGACGACTTGATCCTGCGGATGAAGGACACCGCCCGCACGATGCTGCCCGGCATCGCGTTCGAGTTTCGCTCAACGGGACGGGACGGTTTCGCCACCTCCCTGGAGCTGCGCCGGAACGTGTTCCTCATTTTCAAGGAACTCCTCCACAACATCGCCAAGCATGCGCATGCCACACGCGTCGAAATCGACGTGGAGGTCACCCCGCGCCAATTCCAGCTTCGCGTCAGCGACAACGGCATCGGCTTCGAGGAATCCCAATCCCAAGGCGGCAACGGATTGAAAAATTTACACCGGCGGGCGGCGGATCTGCGTGGCTCGGTGAAAATCCAAAGTCGGCCTGGCCATGGCACGACCGTGACCCTGACCGCACCCGTCCCGTGAATGCGGGGCTGGTGCTTGGGTTTGGTTGTGCTAAACTGGTCAAACACTAATCACAATGCAGGAACTCGCAGAAAAGCACGGCAAAACCCAGAAGCCAACCGGAGCCAAAGCTCCCGCGGAACCGGTGATCAGCGTTTGGCTGATCGAGGACAACCATACTTTCCGTCACACCGTCGCCAAGGTCCTCAACCATGTCCCCGGCTTGGATTGCTCCCGCCAATTTGCCAATTCCGAGGACGCGCTGGCGGCCTTGGTCGAAGGGGCCGTGGCGGATGTCATCCTGCTGGACGTTGAACTGCCCGGCCTCAATGGCATCGAGGCCGTCAAACGCATCAAGTCCCTTTCCCCCTCCACCCGCGTGATCATGCTCACGGTTTTTGATGACCATGATAAAATTTTCAAGGCCATTTGCGCCGGCGCCTCGGGTTACCTGCTCAAAACCTCGCCCGTCGAGCGCATCGTGGACTCCATCCGCGAAGTTCATGCGGGCGGCGCGCCCATGACCCCGCGGGTGGCCCGGTCAGTCCTCGAAATGTTCGGCCGATTATCAACTCCTCGCCATGATTACGGCCTGACCGCGCGTGAGCAAAAAATCTTGGAACTCATGATCGAGGGTCTGATCAAGAAGGAGATCGCCGACCAGCTCTCGCTCAGCTACCACACCGTGGACACCCACCTGCGAAACATCTACACCAAACTCCACGTCCACACCCGCACCGGCGCGGTCGCCAAGGCCCTGAAAGAACGCTTGTTCTAACCTCGCCCCGCCCCCCCGCAGGCGAGGATGAGCCGGTGTCGATTCGGACTATTCGTAGCCGAAGGCTTTCACAAAAGGTTTGAGCTTCTCCAACCAGGGTTCGAGATGTTTTTGGTAATTCCGCCAGCGTCCGATGGCGCCTTTGAAGATTGGTTTCGTCACGTCTGCGTAGGTCGGCGACCGCACCAGTTTTTGTCGGGCATGTTCGTTGAAACGCAGCACGCACTCATTCCATGGCACACCGAGGAATTCCAGCACCCGCCTCGCGACGGGCTCCAAATCGCCCACCATTTCCTCGTAACGCACTTCAAGCTGAGGGTTCGGCATCCGGGAGGCCATCGCCCGCCAAATGCCCATCAGGGATGCATATTCGTCAAAGGTGCCTTCAAGGGTCAGGTAGGAGGCGCTCGTCAGGTTGAGGGGCAGGGGTTGCATGAAAAAGCTCAGACACACATCACGCGGGTCGCGCAGCGCGACCAGGAACTTCGTTTCCGGGAGGACGCGCAGGAAGGCCGGAACCAGCGTGGTGAGCGAGGGGTTTTTGTCAATCAACAGCCGGTTGGCGATGGGATTGCCGTGAAACATCTGCATGCAATGAAAATAATTTTCACGCGCCTGCCGCAAACCGGCTGGCGATGCCGATTCGAGAACCGACAACATGCTGGCGTTCTCCCGGGCGCCGAGCTTGAGGGCAAGATAGGTTTCGAAGAAGATGGGTGTCTCCTCGGCGGAGATGACGTCCGGGTGCGAATCCAACACCTGCTCCAGCAGTGTCGTCCCTGAGCGGGGATGACCGCAGAGCAATGCCAGCCGGCGGGGCGGTTGAAGCGTGCCGCCAAACTCGAACCAACGCCGGAGCACCTCCCCGGAAATATTGGCGGCGGCCTCCTGCAGATGCGCATGGATTGATTGCTGGGAGGCGATGTAATGCGCGGCGTTTGGACGCAACATCTCCTTGGCCGTGATGAAGGCGGCCATGGCGTCATCATAACGTCCCTGAAGATCGAGGACCGCGCCGAGCTCATACCAGCCCCGAATGCGGGTTGACCAGGAGTTTTGATCCGTCAGCGCCAGAAGCGGGCGCAGGAGCCTTTCCGCATCCTCCCCCCGGCCGGCCAAACGCGCCAATCTCGCACGCACCAACAATGCCAGAGCGCAGGTGCCATCCAGCTTCAGGGCGCGATCGATCATCGCGGCGGCATCCTCCAAACGGCGGAAGCGCTCGTAGATTTCCGCCAACTTGACGAAGGTGTCCGCCGAGGCATCCTTTTGTTCCGCCGCACGTTCAAAGTAATGCCTGGCCAATTCATAGCGGTTGAAATTACGGCAATAGGTCCCAGCCATTACCAGCGCGTCCGACTTGTGCGGGGCAACGCGGATCGCCCGCTCGAAACAACGTTCGGCGGCGGCGTAATCGTAACGGATGCCGTAAGCGGAACCCAAATCCAGCAGCACCCGATGGTTGGCAGGGTCCAACCGGCTGGCGCGCTCCATGATGTCGAAGGATTGCTGGTAATCGTGCCGATTCCAGGATTCCTGTGCCGCCTGGAACATCCGCGACAAGGAGCCTTGAGAAGCCTGCGGCTGTCGTTTCAGTTTCATGGTCGCAAAAAGCCCGATGGATGATCAAATTTCATCAATGTTACTATGCGCAGGACGGTTTACTTTTGCACGCCTCCATTTTGAAATTGTGGCATGAAAAATCAAACAGGCCGGGAGCAGGAGCCCCCGGCCTGTGTACATTCTTTGACGTGTAATTTGGGTTTTAGTTCCCCAGCACGCGATACGACAACGCCCCCGAGCCGACGTAGGGTGAAGTCGCGCCGGGAATGTCGGTCCATGGTCCGGTCGGGCTGGGTGCCGACTGGAGAATTCCGCTCACCGGCGCCCAGGTCACCAATTGGGCGGGGGGCGCGGAAACCGCGAGCGTCGGAGCGACTGGCGGGTGGTTTCCCGTAACCAACTGCATGCCACAGAAGTTGCCTTCACCGGACAAGTTGGAAAAGGGGTTCACTACCGGGCTCCAAGTGCCGTTGATCACACCGTCGGCCGGGACCACGTTGGTGAACACGACAAAATTTTCGCCGAGGATGAAATTCTTGGACGAATGAGCGGGATTGTT